>JAAVXR010000066.1 GCA_022790755.1 Hespellia sp.
GAAGAATTGGAGGTTCATATCGAACAGGATACGGGCTTTCATGTGCTGGATCACGAATTAAAGTTTTACGGTCAATGTAAAGAGTGTCTGAAGGACAAAAGAGACAGAAAAAGTACGGACGAACTACATAATAAGCACATGGAGGTGTGATTTTTGAAAAAAGAGAATACTGGGAAGTTGAAGATCATTCCGCTCGGTGGATTAGAACTGATCGGAATGAATATTACTGCCTTCGAATATGAAGACAGTATTATTGTGGTGGACTGCGGTCTGGCCTTTCCGGAAGACGATATGCTGGGGATTGATTTGGTGATCCCGGACATTTCTTATCTAAAGGAAAATATAGATAAGGTTAAAGGATTTGTGATCACGCACGGACACGAAGATCATATAGGGGCGTTACCCTATGTATTAAAGGAAATGAATTTGCCGCTCTATTCTACGAAACTTACGCTCGGAATTATCGAGAACAAACTCAAAGAGCATAATCTGCTCCGGAGTACGAAGCGAAAAGTGGTGAAGCATGGACAGTCCATCAACTTGGGGAAATTTAGAATCGAATTTATTAAGACGAATCATAGCATTCAGGATGCCTCCGCATTGGCGATCTATTCACCGGCCGGAATCGTGGTGCACACGGGGGATTTTAAAGTGGACTATACTCCAGTCTTTGGAGATGCGATTGATTTACAACGCTTTGCGGAAATTGGGAAAAAGGGAGTGTTGGCTTTGATGTCAGACAGTACCAACGCGGAGCGACCAGGGTTTACCCAGTCAGAGCGAACGGTTGGCATCACGTTTGACCATATTTTTGCAGAACATCAGAATACCCGCATTATTATTGCAACGTTTGCATCAAATGTGGACAGAGTACAGCAGATTATCAATTCCGCTTATAAGTATGACAGAAAGGTGGTAGTTGAAGGGAGAAGCATGGTCAATATCATTTCCACGGCTTCCGAACTGGGGTATCTGAATGTGCCCGACCATACATTGATCGAAATTGATGAATTGAAGAATTATCCGCCGGAGAAGACCGTTCTGATTACAACTGGAAGCCAGGGAGAGTCCATGGCGGCATTGTCAAGAATGGCAGCGGATGTTCATCGAAAAATTACGATTATGCCAAATGATACAGTGATTTTTAGTTCCAATCCGATCCCTGGAAATGAAAAGGCAGTATCAAAGGTGATTAATGAATTGTCTGCGAAAGGGGCCAATGTTATCTTTCAAGATGCGCATGTATCCGGACATGCATGTCAGGAAGAGTTGAAACTGATTTATTCACTGGTAAAGCCGAAATATGCGATACCGGTACATGGCGAGTATCGGCATCTACGTGCAAATGCGCAGATTGCGAAAGATTTGGGAATTCCGAAAGAAAATGTATTTCTTCTGCAATCCGGTGACGTACTGGAATTAGGGCAGAAGGATGCAAAGGTTGTAGATAAGGTGCACACAGGAACGATCCTGGTGGATGGGCTCGGAGTCGGCGATGTCGGAAATATCGTTCTGAGAGATCGCCAGCATTTGGCAGAAGATGGAATTTTAATCGTAGTACTGACATTAGAAAAAGGAACCAATCGGTTGTTGGCAGGGCCGGATATTGTATCTCGTGGATTTGTTTATGTGCGCGAATCAGAAGGATTGATGGAAGAGGCTCGGCAGACGGTGGAGGAAGCTCTGGAGAAATGTCTGTCCAACCGCTATGTGGACTGGAACAAAATTAAACTGTCCGTTCGCGATACGATGAATGACTTTATCTGGAGAAAGACGAAAAGGAGACCCATGGTGATTCCAATTATCATGGATGTAGAGATATAGGATATGATTGTAGAGGAAAGGATCGTTACCTTTATCAATTCCTTGGAGACGGAGAACAGTGAGATACTGGAAATCATAGAGAGAGAAGCACTGCGGGATGCTGTGCCGATTATCCGCAAGGAGATGCAGAGTTTTCTGAAAGTGCTTCTCACCGTAAAAAAACCTGTGCGCATTCTGGAAGTTGGAACTGCCATAGGTTTCTCTGCGTTATTGATGTGTGAAGCTGCTCCACAGGATTGTAAAGTGACAACGATTGAAAAATATGAAAAGAGAATCCCGATTGCGAGAGAGAATTTCAAACGTGCAGGAAGGGAAGAACAGATTATACTGCTCGAAGGGGATGCGCTGGAGATTATGAGGGGACTGGAAGAAAGTTATGATTTCATTTTTCTGGACGCAGCGAAGGCGCAGTATATCTTTTATCTGCCGGAAGCGGTGCGACTGCTTGCTCCGGGTGGCGTGATGGTGACGGACAATGTGTTGCAGGATGGAGATGTTCTGGAATCCAGATATGCGGTGGAGCGCAGAAATCGAACGATTCATGCCCGCATGAGAGAATATTTGTATGAGTTGAAGCACGAGGAGAGACTTTTAACGTCTATTCTTCCGCTTGGAGACGGAGTGGCGTTCAGTGTGAAAAAGGAGAAGTGAGAAGATCTATGAAGAAAAGGCATCCAGAATTATTGATTCCAGCGAGTAGTCTGGAAGTATTGAAGACAGCAGTTGTGTACGGAGCGGATGCAGTGTATATCGGTGGGGAGATGTATGGCCTCAGAGCAAAAGCTAAAAATTTCTCCATGGATGATATGAGAGAAGGAATCAAGTTTGCGCATGCGCGAGGGGTAAAAGTCTATATTACGGTAAATATCCTGGCGCACAATCGTGATCTTGAAGGTGTCAGGGAATATCTGGAAGAAATTCAAGCGTTACAGCCGGATGGATTGATCATCGCCGATCCGGGAGTTTTTGAGATCGCGAAAGAAATCTGTCCGGAGATCGAGCGTCATATCAGCACACAGGCAAATAACACCAATTATGCGACTTATCAATTCTGGTATCGGCAAGGAGCCAGCCGGGTGGTTTCCGCGCGGGAACTGTCTCTGGAGGAGATCAAAGAGCTTCGCGCAAACATACCGGATGATCTGGAAATTGAAACATTCATTCATGGGGCGATGTGTATCTCCTATTCCGGAAGATGCCTGCTTAGCAATTATTTTACTGGACGGGATGCCAATCAAGGCGCGTGTACACACCCATGCCGCTGGAAATACGCTGTGATGGAGGAGTCCAGACCAGGAGAGTATCTGCCGGTCTATGAAGACGAACGGGGAACCTATATTTTCAACTCTAAAGATCTGTGTATGATAGAACACATTCCAGAATTGCTGGATGCCGGGATTGACAGTCTGAAGATCGAGGGCCGGATGAAAACGGCGCTCTATGTGGCAACGGTGGCCAGAACCTATCGAAAGGCGATTGACGATTACCAAACAGATCCCGCGCTGTATCAGAAAAATATGCCCTGGTATTTGGAACAAATCTCAAATTGTACCTACCGTCAGTTCACCACCGGATTCTTCTTCGGAAAACCGGACGAGAACAGCCAAATCTATGACAGCAATACCTATGTAAAAGAGTACACTTATCTCGGAATCGTTGGAGAAATCAAAGACGGTCTGTGCCGAATCGAACAGCGGAATAAATTCATGGTGGGAGAACAGATTGAAGTGATGAAACCAAACGGAGAAAACCTCCACACGACGGTGCGCCGAATTCTCACCGAAGACGGTCAGGAACAAGAAAGCGCCCCCCATCCCAAGCAAGTCTTGTATATAGAGTTGGAACCAGAAATACCAGGAAGTGCGATTGAGAAATATGATATCCTACGCAGACAAGAATGAAAAACCAGATAGTGTAGATATCAAATATTATAATATATACAGAAATAAATTCTCTGTTTTAAGGAAAAAAGTAAATCCATGTCAGTCCTCCCGGACCAGGGGAAGCGGCGCCAGAAGGCCCAGACAGACGACTTTTGCACCGTGGAGATGAGACTCAGAAATCGTGGAAGCCTAAGCTGACACGATTTTTGTTTTCAGAGGCTCAACGAAACGTTTGGTGCAATGGAGTCTGTCTGGGCCTTCTGGCGCCGCTTCCCCTGGTCCGGGAGGAGCTACTACACTATATCAGGAGGACCCACATACTCACTCAAAATATTCCCGAAGTTTCTCAATCGCACTTTTCTCAATCCTGGATACATAAGAACGAGAAATTCCAAGCTGCTGTGCGATTTCACGCTGCGTATATTCCTCTTCGTTATAAAGTCCATAACGCATTTTCAGGACCAGCCTTTCCCGTTTGGAAAGACTGGATTCCATTTTTTCATAGAGTTTTCGAATATCATCTTTTAATGTAATCTTTTCCTGTACTTCTGCATCATCTGTTTCGATGATATCATACAGACAAATTTCATTTCCCTCTCTGTCGGTTCCAATGGACTGATACAGGGAAACATCTTTTGCGGTTTTCTTTTTTGCACGGAGCATCATCAGAATTTCATTGTGAATGCATTTGCTCGCATAAGCGGCGAGACGGTTGTTCCGGCAAGGGTCAAATGTGGTGATAGCCTTGATCAGGCCGATGGTACCTATGGATATCAAATCTTCTGGATCTTCATCCAGATTTTGATATTTTTTGATGACATGAGCTACAAGCCGCAGATTTCGTTCGATCAAAATATGTTTCGCTTCAAGGTCGCCCTCCGTATATTTTTGCAAATAATATCTTTCTTCTGCAGCAGTAAGCGGGGGTAGGAAAGAGTTCAAGAAAAGCACCTCTTAGCGTATTTAATATATTTTATGTTAATGCGAGAAATTTCGTGCTTTTCCACCGGAAAGAAGGACAGAAGGAATGGCTCTATGTCACAGGTCAAAATATAAAGATCGCCTTTATAGCAATCTGGCAATCCGTAAAAAGCAAAAACACAGTTGCTTTTTGAGGGAAATAATGGTATATTAAGTGCAAGATTTCGAGAGACGTTCGTCTCTGTAAAGATCTGGCCATTCGGCCAATTATTCCAATTTTTGATTTTAAAGAATGAAAGTGATTGCGAAAGCAATAAACTCGCCGAATATTCTGACAGCTTTTTGCTTCGTAATTACCTATCTGGATGATGTATAAGAGTGGATGATAAGTGAGAAAGGGTGATATTTTTTGTATAGTACGGTACATTCAGCGGCGCTTGATGGTATGCAGGTGGAGATGATTCGAGTGGAGGCGGATGTCAGCAATGGACTTCCGATGTTTCATATGGTGGGGTATTTGTCTTCTGAGGTGAAAGAGGCAGGGGAGAGAGTACGTGCGGCGATCCGGAATACAGGGATATGCCTGCTGCCGAAAAAGATGATTGTGAATCTATCGCCGGCTGCGGTGAGGAAGCGAGGGGCATCGTTTGATCTTCCGATTGCGGTGGCGGTATTGGCAGCTTATGAGGTAATCTGTGTAGAGGATCTGAAAGATGTTCTTTTTGTAGGGGAATTGGGATTGAACGGTGAACTTTTGAAAGTTTCTGGAATTCTTCCGACGGTGATTGAGGCGAGACATAAAGGGTATCGTGTGTGCGTGGTGCCGGGAGGAAATGAAAGAGAGGGAAGTGTCATTCAAGGTATACAAATTGTTGGAGCAAAGACTTTAGCGGAGGTCTTGGATTATATACGAGATCCAGATACTTTTCAGAGGAAGAGGAAGGAAACGCGGGATAAAGTGGTGAGTATCACAAAGTTTGGAAAGGGAACATCGGAAGAAGTAGTAGATTTTCAAGATGTTTCTGGTCAAGAGATGTTGAAAAGGGCGGCAGAAATTGCAGTGGCCGGTCAGCATAACCTCTTGATGATTGGGACGCCGGGGGCGAGCAAAACTATGATTGCCCAGAGGATTCCTACGATTCTTCCACCGTTGGAGTTGGAGGAAAGCATTGAGATCTCGAAGGTCTACAGTATTCTTGGATTGTTGGATACAGAGCATCCGTTGATTGTGGACAGGCCTTTTCGTAAAGTACATCATACAGCTACCAGAACAGCGTTGGCTGGTGGAGGACTTCATCCTGCTCCCGGGGAAATCAGTCTTGCGCATGGAGGTGTGCTGATGCTGGATGAATTGGCGGAATTTCCGAAATCTGTTCTGGAGGTATTGCGTCAGCCCATGGAGGAGCAAGAGATTCAAATCGTACGTTCGCGGGGGACATACTATTTTCCGGCAGATTTTTTGTTGATTTCTGCGATGAACCCATGTCCTTGTGGATACTATCCAGACCGCAGCCGATGTACCTGTACGGAAGCGGAGGTGAACCGATATCTGGGAAAGATTAGTCAGCCTCTTCTGAGTCGTATAGATTTATGTGTGGAAGCGCCAAGAGTGGAATATGGAAACCTGAAGCAGACGGGGAGAGGAGAATCATCGGCTAAGATTCGGGCGCGGGTTTGCCATGTGAGGGAAATACAGAGGCAGCGGTACAAAGGACTGAAAGTCCATGTCAACGGCAGATTGTCTGCAAGAGAAGTGGAAAAATATTGTGTGTTAGATGCGGAAGGGGAGGCAATGATGCAGATTGCTTATGATCGTTTGGGATTGACAGCCAGAACCTATCATAAAGTGCTCAAGGTGGCCCGTACGATAGCGGATTTGTCGGAAGCCGAAGTGATTCGTGCGGAACATCTGGCAGAGGCTTTGGGGCTTCGAATGCCGGATCAAAAATACTGGGGATGAGGAGAATGAAATGAAATATGAATATTGGTTTGCCTCAATCCATGGGTTGGGGCGAAAGAAAAAAATATGGATTCGTCAGCATATAACCTCAGCGAAGGAACTATATAATATAGAAGAAAAAGGATGGAATTCTTTTGCCTATTTGAATGAAAAAGATCTGGAAAGCATTCGAGAACATCGTGCAAAATGGGATTTGGATCGGGAATATGAAAAACTACAGAGAAAACAAATACACTTTTTACCATGGTTTCATGATAGATATCCAAAGAAATTGTTGGAAATAGCAGATATGCCCTATGCAATTTATTTAAAAGGGAACTTGCCCACACAACAGACGTTTTCGGCGGCAATTGTAGGAGCAAGAAACTGTACTCCTTATGGTTCCGGGTATGCAACCCGGTTTGCTGGGTTTCTGGCTATGCAAAATATTCCGATTATTAGTGGCTTGGCGAGAGGAATTGACGGCTATGTACATCGGGGAGCATTGCAGGCGGGAGGCAAAACGTTTGCAGTTCTGGGATGTGGGGTGGATATTTGTTATCCCAGAGAGCATTTAGGACTCTATATGGATATTCTGGAGAATGAAGGAGGGATTTTATCAGAACAAATACCGGGAACTCCACCTTTGGCGGCTTATTTTCCACAACGAAATCGGATAATCAGTGGCCTTTCAGATGTTGTACTTGTTATGGAAGCAAAAGAAAAAAGTGGTGCGTTGATTACGGCAGACTTAGCTCTGGAACAGGGAAAAGATGTGTATGCACTGCCTGGAGGCGTGGATAGCTTGTCGAGCAGAGGGTGTAATCGTCTCATTCATCAGGGGGCAGGTATCCTACTCAGTCCGGAAGAATTTTGTGAAAATATGAAGATATCCAACGTTGCATATGCAAAATTATCGAATCGAAATGAAATAGCACTTGAAAAACCTGAAAAATTGGTGTACAATCGACTCGATTTCGTCCCGAGGAATATAGGAGAACTTGCAGCATTGACAGAGATACCTGTATGGAAGTTGACAAGCATACTGATTTCTCTGGAACTTAAGGGACTAATCAGAGAAATTTCAAAGAATCAATACGTAAGAGCTACGTAGAAAGATAGAGGAGATAGTTGACAATATGGCACATTATTTAGTGATTGTAGAGTCCCCTGCAAAGGTGAAAACCATTAAAAAATTCTTGGGAAATAATTATACGGTGGCAGCTTCTAACGGACATGTCCGGGATTTGCCAAAGAGCCAATTGGGAATTGATGTGGAGAAGGACTTTGAACCAAAGTATATTACAATCAGAGGAAAAGGAGATATTCTAGCAAATTTACGAAAAGAAGCAAAAAAAGCAGATAAAGTGTACCTCGCAACGGACCCTGACCGGGAAGGGGAAGCTATTTCCTGGCATCTGGCTGCTGCCTTGAAGCTGGATAATAAAAAGATGCGTAGGATTAGCTTCAATGAGATTACCAAAAATGCCGTCAAGGATTCGCTAAAACAGGCGCGAGAAATTGATATGGATTTGGTGGATGCTCAACAGGCAAGACGTGAATTGGATCGAATGGTTGGATATCGCATCAGCCCGCTTCTCTGGGCGAAGGTAAAACGTGGACTGAGCGCCGGAAGAGTACAGTCAGTTGCTTTGCGCATCATTGCGGATCGGGAGGCGGAAATCAACGCCTTTATCCCAGAAGAGTATTGGACTTTGGATGGCATCTTTCAGATAGAAGGAGAAAAACGCCCATTGGTGGCAAAATTCTATGGGACAGCAAAAGAAAAAATGACGATCCATTCGAAAGAGGAATTGGACCAGATTTTGAAAGAGGTAGAGATCTCTGAATATCGGATTGCAGATATAAAAAAGGGAGAACGAATAAAAAAAGCACCGGTGCCGTTTACTACCAGTACATTGCAGCAAGAAGCATCGAAGGCCTTGAACTTTGCGACACAGAAAACGATGCGGATTGCCCAGCAACTCTACGAAGGCGTAGATATCAAAGGAAACGGTACGGTAGGATTGATTACGTATCTGCGTACGGATTCCACACGTATCTCAGAAGAGGCAGATGCCCTGGCACAGAAATATATTGAGGAAGAATTTGGCGAAGCGTTTGTTGCACACAGGGCAAAAGGAAAGACAGAAGGAAAAAACATTCAGGATGCCCATGAAGCCATTCGTCCGACCGATATTACCAGAACGCCGGCGATGCTGAAAGAGTCTTTGTCGCGGGATCAGTTTCGTCTGTACCAGTTAATCTGGAAGCGGTTTGCCGCAAGCCGTATGCAGCCTGCCAGATATGAAACGACGTCTGTCAGAATTTCTGCGGGAGAGTATTTGTTTACGGTGTCGGCGTCCAGAGTGATTTTTGAAGGGTTTCGGACGGTGTATAAAGAGGCGGAAGAGGAAAAGATTGAGAATAATGTGCTGGTAAAAGGGCTGGATAAAGATGCAGTACTTTCTGTAGACCATTTTGATCCCAAACAACATTTCACACAGCCACCTGCGCATTATACAGAGGCGTCTCTCGTGAAAACGCTGGAGGAACTTGGAATTGGACGTCCAAGCACGTATGCGCCGACCATTTCTACGATTATAGCACGACGGTATATTACAAAGGAGGCAAGGAACCTCTATATTACAGAAATTGGAGAGGTGGTAAACAATATCATGAAGCAGTCCTTTCCAAGTATTGTCGATGTGAATTTTACGGCGAATATGGAAGGTCTGCTGGATATGGTGGCGGAAGGTAAAGTAGAGTGGAAAGATGTAATTCGTAATTTTTATCCGGATCTGAACGAAGCGGTTCAAATTGCGGAAAAAGAATTGGAGAGCGTTAAGATAGAAGATGAGGTGACAGATGTCATCTGTGAAGAATGTGGACGGAATATGGTGGTAAAATATGGACCACACGGAAAATTTCTGGCTTGTCCAGGATTTCCAGATTGTCGGAATACAAAACCATATTTGGAAAAAATAGGAGTACAATGTCCTCTTTGTGGAAAAGAAGTCGTCATTCGTAAAACCAAAAAAGGACGAAAATATTATGGATGTGAAGATAATCCAGAATGTGAATTCATGTCCTGGCAAAAGCCAGCAAAAGAAAAGTGTCCGAAATGCGGTGGATACATGTTATGTAAAGGAAATAAATTGGTATGCGCAGATGAAACCTGCGGTTATTATAAAACAGCGAAAAATAGCGATGAAAATAATTAGCATTGAATTGGGAAAATACGTTGAAATACGTTGAATTGTATGATAATATTATTGCGTAACCGGGATTTCACAGGATTTTTGTCTACAATATATTGTGGAGGAGATGCATGAGTGTACAATTATTAGATAAAACAAGAAAAATCAATAAACTGCTTCATAACAACAATTCCAGTAAGGTCGTATTTAATGATATTTGTGCGGTAATGACTGATATTCTGAATTCAAATGTATTGGTTGTTAGTAAAAAAGGAAAAGTACTGGGAATCAGTAAAAGTAAAGAAGTAAATATAATCAGTGAACTGTTGGAAGAAAATGTAGGTAGTCATATTGACGGTATGCTTAACGAACGGTTGCTCAGTATTCTCTCCACAAAAGAAAACGTAAATTTGGAGACGCTTGGATTTACAAAGGATAACGTGCAAGGATATCAGGCTATTATTACACCAATCAATATTGCAGGAGAGCGGCTTGGAACTTTGTTTATTTATAAACAGGGAAATATGTATGAGATTGACGATATCATTCTGAGTGAATATGGTACTGCGGTTGTAGGTTTGGAGATGCTGCGTTCTGTGAATGAGGAGAACGCAGAAGAAACCAGAAAAGAACACATTGTTCAGTCGGCAATCAGTACCCTTTCTTTTTCTGAATTGGAAGCCATTATACATATTTTTGACGAGCTGAATGGAACGGAAGGGATTCTTGTTGCCAGCAAGATTGCAGACAGAGTCGGAATTACCCGTTCGGTGATTGTAAATGCATTGCGAAAATTTGAAAGTGCGGGTGTGATAGAGTCTCGGTCTTCCGGAATGAAAGGGACTTATATAAAAGTAATCAATGATTATGTGTTTACAGAGTTGGAACGAATCAAAAAGGAAAGATGAGAGACGGGGCATCAGAAAAGATGCCTTGTTTTTATCTTAGGAAATGAAAAGCGAACAGGAGGATTTGGATATGTATGAGGGTAGCCCGGCAGATTTGAAGATGGAGAAAGTGATTTCTATTGATGCGGTGTTCGATGAAGAGATTCATTGCTGTAAAATTTATAAGTATGATGAGAATGAAGATTACATACAATTACTGTTAGAGGAAGAAAATCTGGCTGCAATTTCTTTGGATGCAAAATACGAGTGTACGATCGGAACAAAAGCGGAACTTTTGTCTTGTTCTGGCACGGTGAAGGAGAGATATCAGTGTAAAGCGGGCAATATGCTAGTATTTAAAATCGAGAATGGTTTTTATGGTGTTCCGGCAGATTTAAAAAAATAATTATAAACTAATTATAAATAGTGTTGACAAATATGCCAGAGAGTGCTATTTTATATTCTAGAGTTAGCACTCGGAACAAGTGAGTGCTAGTAAATGCAGAAAATAAGGAGGAATTATCATGAAATTAGTACCATTGGGAGACAAGATAGTATTAAAACAATGTGAAGCAGAAGAAACAACTAAGTCAGGAATTGTGTTGCCTGGCCAGGCACAGGAGAAACCGCAGCAGGCGGAAGTAATTGCCGTAGGTCCAGGTGGCGTGGTAGATGGCAAAGAAGTAACGATGCTTGTCCATGTAGGAGATAAAGTGATTTATTCAAAATATGCAGGTAGCAATGTAGAGTTGGATGGCGAAGAATTTATTATCGTAAAACAGAATGATATTCTTGCAGTTGTACAGTAAACCAATGCCATCTAATCGGCGGCGGGCTGTTACAGTAAAAAGAGTAAAAGAAATATAGACTTCCTCAAAATTTATCATATATAAAAAATTAAGATTAGGAGTGATTGAATATGGCAAAAGAAATCAAATATGGAGCTGACGCCAGAGCAGCTCTGGAAGAGGGCGTAAATAAGCTGGCGAATACAGTGAGAGTAACACTTGGACCAAAAGGAAGAAATGTTGTTTTGGATAAATCTTTTGGCGCACCGTTGATTACAAATGATGGTGTTACAATTGCCAAAGAGATTGAGTTAGAAGATGGATTCGAGAATATGGGAGCACAGTTGATCAAAGAAGTTGCTTCCAAGACAAATGATGTGGCAGGTGACGGTACAACGACTGCGACTGTACTTGCACAGGCAATGGTCAATGAAGGAATCAAGAACTTGGCAGCAGGCGCTAATCCGATCGACCTGCGTAAAGGTATGAAGAAAGCTACAGACTGCGCAGTAGAAGCCATTCAGAAGATGAGTAGCAAAGTGACTGGTAAGGACCAGATTGCAAAAGTTGCAGCGGTTTCTTCTGGAGATGAATCTGTTGGAGAGATGGTAGCGGATGCGATGGAGAAGGTATCCAATGACGGCGTTATCACAATTGAAGAATCCAAGACAATGTTGACAGAATTGGATTTGGTAGAAGGTATGCAGTTTGATCGTGGATATATTTCCGCATATATGGCAACAGATATGGACAAGATGGAAGCGACCATGGAAGATCCATATATCCTGATCACAGATAAAAAGATTTCCAATATCCAGGAGATTTTGCCATTGTTGGAGCAGGTAGTTCAGTCAGGAGCAAAACTTTTGATTATTGCAGAGGATGTGGAAGGCGAAGCTTTGACGACTCTGATTGTAAATAAGCTGCGCGGAACATTTAATGTTGTGGCAGTCAAAGCTCCAGGGTATGGCGACAGAAGAAAAGATATGCTGCAGGATATCGCGATTCTGACAGGAGGACAGGTGATTTCAGAAGAACTTGGACTGGATCTGAAAGAAACGACGATGGAACAGCTTGGTCGTGCAAAATCTGTGAAAGTACAGAAAGAAAATACGGTGATCGTAGATGGTCTTGGCGATAAGAAAGCGATCGAAGACCGTGTGGCTCAGATTAAGAAACAGATCGAAGAAACAACGTCAGACTTTGACCGTGAGAAGCTGCAGGAAAGACTGGCTAAACTGGCAGGCGGTGTTGCAGTGATCCGTGTTGGTGCAGCAACAGAGACAGAGATGAAGGAAGCAAAACTTCGTATGGAAGATGCGCTGAATGCTACCAGAGCGGCAGTGGAAGAAGGAATTATCGCAGGTGGCGGTTCCGCATATATCCATGCATCCAAGGATGTAGCAAAATTGGCAGAGACTTTGGAAGGCGACGTGAAGACAGGAGCAAACATTATT
The DNA here is from genome assembly GCA_022790755.1 of Hespellia sp. GTDB lineage: Bacteria > Bacillota > Clostridia > Lachnospirales > Lachnospiraceae > Mediterraneibacter_A. Next base: position 12,900 of record JAAVXR010000066.1, read on the forward strand.
TTGAAAGCTCTGGAGGCTCCGCTGTATCACATCGTTGCGAATGCAGGACTGGAAGGCGCTGTCATTATCAGCAAAGTAAAAGATTCCGAACCAGGAATGGGATTCGATGCATATAAGGAAGCGTATGTTGATATGGTAACGGAAGGAATTCTGGACCCAGCCAAAGTGACCAGAAGCGCTCTTCAGAATGCGACCAGCGTGGCATCCACATTGTTGACCACAGAGTCTGTTGTTTCTAATATCAAAGAGGAGACACCGGCAATGCCAGCAGGCGGCGCTGGGATGGGGATGATGTAATTTCCGTCAAGTAGGGTGGATATATTCTTATTATGATAATGAATCGTAGCAATATATTATAAAATAAGAAAGAAAAATGAAAATTCAAGTCGGGACGTACAAGAAAGTTTGTACATCCCGGCTTGTTTTTTGCAGGGGTGACGCCGCCATCAGCTGCGCCCCGGTATGGGGAATTGGTGGACCAAAGATCTTTCCCGCACTCCATTGCACGAAACGCTTCTATGAGCCTCTGAAAACAAAAATCGTGTTCAGCTTAGGCTTCCACGATTTCTGAGTCTCATTTCCGCCGTGCAAAAGTCGCTTGGTCAAGACCTTTGGTCCACCAATTCCCCATAC
>JAAVXR010000067.1 GCA_022790755.1 Hespellia sp.
ATTATAAAAGAATAATCCATTCAAAATACCTAAAAATTCCAAAAATATTGTATCGTACTTATATTGAAAAGACAAGACAATTTAATGTTTATAGATTAGCATGCTTCATTATGGCAGAGCTTGCAATTTCTGATAAGCTATACTATAATCAAGTCACTTGTAATAAACAGTATGCTGTTCAGATTACAAAGGGCTCCAGTGTCCTTGACTTTATAAGGAACAATGTGAAATTCATTGACAGCTTACACCTGAGGTAAGGCGGACGAGATTTCAGATACCATTGCAGATTCTACATCTGTGAGAAGGTGAAATGGAAGTTGATGCCAAGTCCTAAGACTTGCTGGAGTCATCTTACGAATTCCTGGTAAGAGGAAGGAGGAAGGAGACGAGGTAGATGAAAACTTAATAATGATCCTGTAACATGTACAAAAGAAACCAGAGTTTAATGTACTGCAAAGTGAAATGACAGAAAGGAAAGCTATGAAGAGAAACGTATTGAGTACGATGTTATGCGCAGTCATGTGCGCACTTTTTGTTACAGGATGTAATTCCGGAAAGAATGAAAATAAGACGGAAGCAGAGACAGAAACGAAGACCGAGGATTCCGATTATGAGTCAGTTACGATTACATTGAATCTGGAAAGATCTGGTCTTGGCGAAAATGTGGAGCACACGTTTACGGAAATGCCGGATCATGTCATTGCGTCCGGAGATCAGATGGCAGATTTTTTCTTTGATCTTGGTCTGGAGGAGAATATGGCAGGGTATACCAAAGGGTCCTGTTGGAGTCTGGTGTCGGAATATCCAGCGAGGGAATCCGTACCTCAAATCGCGGAACCGGGAGCCAGTCTTTCTTCTATTTCTAAGGAGGAAATGCTCGCGACGGGGTGCGATTTTCTGGTTGGCTGGGATTCGGTATTTTCGGATAAAAACTTTAGTCCCGAGTTCTGCAATGAGAATGGAATCGCAATGTATTTTCCATATGTATGCTCTGACAGTGCCACCTTCGAAGATTTATACAAGGATTATGAGACGCTTGGCAAAATCTTTCATGTAGAAGAAAAAGCTTCTGAAAAAATTCAAGGAATGAAGGATACGCTGCAGTCAGTGAAAAATGCGTTGGGGGACGATACGTACAACGATCCAGTGACGGTATTTGCGTATGATTCCGGAGAAGAGGCCCCGTTTACGGCATGCCAAGGGATGCCAGGGGATATCATAAAGCTAGCCGGCGGCATTTCGATCTTCGATGATATTGAGGCTGGTTGGGCGACGCCGTCCTGGGAGACTGTGGTCGAGAGAGATCCTGACGTGATTCTGATTTTGGATTATGACGGAGATGTGGAAGAAAAATCAGAATTTCTTCGGACGAGCGACGCTACAAAAGATTTAAGAGCGGTGAAAGAAGATCGCATCTACTCGGTCTGCTGTGCAGATATGCAAGGATCTGCCGGTTCTGCAAAAGTGGTGGAAACGATTGCAAAACAATTGTATCCGGATGTATTTGAATAAAAAGACTTTCGAGGGGGAACTGTGTCCATTTCGCAGCTCCCCTTTTTGAAAGACGCGTGTGATTAGATGATTGAGAAACGCGCGCAGAATGGAGGAAACAATGAATCATTCTCAAATTATCCGGAACAGAGCGCAGTATCTGATTCTGATGGGATGCCTTTGCGTATTTCTTGCCGTGTCGGCAGGAATTTCCGTGGTTTTAGGGGCGGTAGAAATCAGTTCCGGGGATATTATAAAAATTATTGTAAATAAACTTGTAAACCAGACAGTATTTGTCCCTGTCTGGGAAGATAATATAGAAACGATTATTTGGAATATCAGGGTTCCACGTGTTGCATTAGCCTGTATCGTGGGCGCTGGCTTATCGATCTGCGGTGTTCTGATGCAGGCGTTGACAAAAAACGCTCTTGCAGACCCGTATGTACTCGGAATTTCCTCCGGGGCTTCTGCGGGGGCCGTTTGTTCTATTTTGATTGGATGTTTTCGTTTTGCTGGAGAATATGCAACCATTTTTGGAGCAACGCTTGGCGCATTTTTGTCGATTCTGCTATCTTTGCGAATCGCATCTTTTGGAGGAAAAATCACCTCCACACAATTGATCCTGGCGGGAATCGCCACCTCAGCATTATTTACGGCACTGACCAATTTGATGATCTACGGGTATCACACTGGGTCGGATAAAACGAAAACGGCGCAGTATTGGATGGTAGGTTCTTTGAGTGGTGCGAGTTGGGGAAAGGTAAAATATGCTGCGATAGCCTTTTTGGTGGTAATTGTGATTATACTGTTGTTTGCCCGCGAGTTGGACGTTTTATTGCTGGGAGATGACGTCGCGGAGAATCTGGGAGTGGAGACGGGAAGAATAAAAATGGTCATTATTTCTATGGCTACAATTTTGACCGGCATTGTGGTTTCTATTAGTGGTGTGATTGGTTTTATCGGCCTGGTGGTGCCACACATTGTAAGATCTATGGTTGGTTCGCGACATAAATATCTGATTCCGGCAGTGCTTCTGACCGGAGGGCTATTTACGATGTTGGCGGATGTAGCGTCACGGGTGATCGCGGCCCCGGCGGAACTACCGATTGGAATCATTTCCGCACTCATAGGGGCGCCATTCTTTCTGTACCTGATTCGGAAGAATAAGGCCAGATAGGGAGGAAAACATGCGTTTGAAAGTGAATGAATTGGAATACTGTATTCAGGGAATCCAGATATTGGACGGCGTGTCTCTGCAGGTGGAGGAAGGAGAGTTTGTGGGTTTGATCGGTCCAAATGGTTGTGGAAAATCCACTTTACTCAAGAATATATACAGAACTTATAAACCAGGCAGGAATGCGGTGTTTATTGGAGGAGAGGATGTGATGGCGTTTCGTGCGAAAGAACTGGCCAGAGAGGTATCGGTCGTGGCACAGGAGAACAGCGTCGAGTTTGATATGGAAGTGTTGGACATGGTCATGTATGGAAGATACTCGCACAAAAAGATGTTTCAGGGGGAAAGGAAAGAGGATCTTGAGATTTGTAAACGTTACATACGAGAGGTAGGATTGCAGGGGTACGAGCACAGATCCTATCTCAGCCTTTCCGGAGGAGAGAAACAGAGAATTTTGTTGGCGAGGGCATTGGTGCAGGAGAGCAAATTGATTGTGTTGGATGAACCGACGAATCATCTGGATATTCGTTTTCAGTATTTGATTATGCAAACCTTAAAGCGACAAAATATCACTGTATTTTCCGCTCTTCATGATTTGAATATTGCAGCGATGTATTGTGACAAAATTGTTTTGATGGATCATGGCAGAATCGTGGAAATAGGGACGCCGAAAGAAGTGATCACGGAAGAAAATATAAAAAAGATTTTCGGGGTATCTTCTCAAGTGACGGAGAATGAGAGTACGGGGAAGATTCAGGTGTATTATTTGCCGGAGGGGTGTATTCTTGAGGAGGGAAGTGTAAAAAGTGATGCAAAAGTATGAGGATAATTTGTAGAAATATGATATAATGATATCATCCAATGACACCTTTTGCCAGATGATTCAGAAGGTCTGGCATAAAGGTGTTTTTTAGGAGGGATAGAAATGAAACTTACAATGTTGGGAACCGGGCACGCTTTCGTGACGGAATGTTATAATACTTGTTTTATATGCAGTGAGAACGGAAAGCATTTCCTGGTGGATGGAGGAGGAGGCAACACGATTCTTCGTCAGTTAAAGAAAGCTGGCATCGACGTGCGGGAGATTAGAGAAATCTTTGTTACGCATAAACATGTCGATCATATCATGGGAATCATCTGGCTGATCCGAAGAATTTGCAGTAGTATGAATCAAGGGGAATATCAAGGAGAAGCACATATTTATGGACATGAGGAGGTCATCGCCCTGATTCGGCAGATGGCGGATGCGCTTTTGCAGAAAAAGGAAAGTTGTCTGCTGGATGAACGGTTGCATCTCGTGATGGTACAGGACAAAGAGACGCGTGTGATCAACGACCGAAATATCACATTCTTTGATATTCATTCAACGAAAGCGAAGCAGTATGGATTTACCATGGAACTGGACGAGGGAAAGAAACTGACTTGTTGCGGGGATGAACCGTTTAATGAATGCGAGAGGGAATATGCGGAAAATAGTACTTGGCTGCTACATGAAGCGTTCTGTCTTTTTTCGCAGGCAGAATTGTTCCATCCTTATGAGAAGCATCATTCTACGGTAAAAGACGCATGTGAATTGGCGGAGCGTTTGCATGTTGAGAATCTGTTGTTATATCATACAGAAGATAAGAATCTTGCAGAGCGCAAAACATTATACAAAGAAGAAGGAAGGCAGTATTTCAGCGGTAACCTGTATGTGCCAGATGACTTGGAATGGTTTTATATTTAGGATTAGGATGTTGAAAAAATTGTTTAGAATACACAAAGGAGGAATGAAAAAGTGAAAATTGTATTATTGGAGGGACTCGGTGTCCCGGAAAGTGTGTTGGAGGAACATGCCGCCCGTTTGCAGGCGATGGGGCATACGTTTCTTGCCTATGAGAAGGATACATCTGCGCGGGTTCAGGTAGAGCGGAGCAAGGACGCCGATGTGATTATGCTTGCGAATATGCCATTGGATGTTTCTGTGCTGGAGCAGACGACTTCTTTGAAATTTATCAATGTAGCGTTTACAGGGGTAGATCATATTCCGATGGAAGAGGCAAAGAAACGGAAAATTGCAGTGAGTAACGCTTCTGGATACGCAACGCAGGCGGTGTCGGAATTATGTATTAGTTTTATGATTCAGTTGCTGCGCAATGTAAATGAAACAGGAAAAAGGTGCCGGGAAGGCGGTACAAAGGATGGATTAGTCGGCAATCTATTGTGTGGAAAAACCGTCGGTATCGTCGGTGCGGGAGCAATCGGCAAAAAAACGGCGGCGCTTTGCAAGGCATTTGATTGTACAGTGATTGCATATAATAGGAGCACAGTTCAGGATGTGTCCATTGATGAACAGGTTTCGCTGGAAGAACTTTTGAAACGCGCAGATATTGTGTCATTGCATTGTCCATTGACTGCCGAGACAAAAGGGATGATCGGGAAACAGGAATTGGCACTGATGAAAAAGCAAGCCATTTTAATCAATACGGCGAGAGGCGGGGTGATTGATTCCGCAGCGTTGGCGGAAGCATTGCGGGAAGACCGGATTCGGGGAGCTGCCTGCGATGTCTTTGAGATGGAACCACCGCTTCCGACGGATCACCCGCTCCTACATGCACCACATATGGTTGTGACGCCGCATATTGCATTTGCATCCCAGGAATCCATGGAGCAGAGGGCGGCGATCGTATTTGATAATCTATATGCATGGCTGGAAGGAAAGCAAAAAAATAGCATCTATACACCGAAACTATAGTAAAGAGCGAGAAAACAGGAGGAGAATAGTATGATTTATCAGGAATTTCAGGGAAAGAAATTATCAGCACTTGGTATGGGAACGATGCGGCTTCCGCTGATGGATGGAAATGATGCCAATATTAATGTTGCCGCTGCGGAGGAAATGACCGCTTATGCGATGGAGCATGGTGTCAATTATTTTGATACTGCCTGGGGCTATCATGCAGGAAATTCAGAGACTGTGATGGGAAAAATACTCGGTAAATACCCGCGTGAGAACTATTATTTGGCGACGAAATTTCCAGGATATGATCTGGACAATATGACAAAGGTAGAAGAAATCTTCGAAAAGCAGCTTGAGAAATGTGGCGTGGATTATTTTGATTTTTATTTGTTCCACAATGTCTGTGACAAAAACATTGATGCGTATTTGGATCCCCAATATGGAGTCTATGAGTATCTGATGGAGCAGAAGAAGAATGGAAGGATCCGGCATCTGGGATTCTCTGCACATGCGGATTGTAAGATTATGGAGCGGTTTTTGGATGCATATGGAGAAGGAATGGAATTTTGCCAGATACAGTTGAATTACATAGATTGGTCCATGCAGGATGCAAAAGCAAAAGTAGAGTTATTGAATTCTCGGAAGATACCGGTTTGGGTGATGGAGCCGGTGCGCGGCGGACGCCTTGCACAGCTTAGGGAAGAAGATATGAATACGCTGAAAGCGTTGCGTCAGGAGGAGTCTGCGCCGGCCTGGGCTTTTCGTTTCCTACAGACGATACCGGGAGTGACGATGATACTTTCTGGTATGTCGAATTATGAGCAGATGAAAGCGAATATTCAGACCTTTGAGACAGAACAGCCTTTGAATGAGAAGGAGATGGAGACTCTGCTCTCCATAGCGGATAATATGCAAAAAAACATGCTGCCGTGTACGACTTGCCGTTACTGTGTCACTTACTGTCCACAGAAACTAGATATTCCAAAGATATTGAGATTGTATAATGAACATAAATTCCTGGGAAATGGACAGATTGAGGAGGCAGCGCTGCGTGCACTGCGCGCAAGACCGGCGCATGAACAGGCATCTTCCTGTGTTGGCTGTCATAGTTGTGAAAAAGTCTGTCCGCAGGAAATTCAGATATCCAAGATTATGGCGGAGTTTACGACTGAGGTAAATGGATGAGCATGGAAATAATTGGGATCAAAGCTGTATTTTACAGTGCGACGGGAAATACGAAAAAAGTTGTTATGAAGATTGCAGAACATGCAGCAGAGTTGCTGCATGTTCCGTTGGAACAATATGATTTCACCCTTCCGAGCAAACGGGAAAACGTTTTGGAATATTCAAAAGACTGGCTGGTCATAGTTGGCTTGCCAGTTTATGCAGGCCGGATTCCCAATAAAATCGCCCCGTTTGTTCAGTCATATCTGAAGGGAAATGGAGCATGGGCGGTTCCGGTTGTTACTTTTGGTAACAGAAGTTATGATAATGCATTGATAGAGTTGCGCAATGAATTGGAAAGGAACGGCTTTCACACGATTGCCGGAGCCGCTTTTGTATCGGAGCATGCGTTCTCAGATCGGTTGGCTTTTGGGCGTCCGGATCAGGAAGATCTCTGTGCCATAGAGCAGTTTGCAAAAGATATTGTCGCAAAACTTTCTAATTTAGAAGAAATACCTCCCAGAATTTCGGTCAAAGGAATGGAGCCGATTGACGTCTATTATACGCCGCTTGGGATGGATGGAAAGCCCGCTGTCTTTCTTAAGGCAAAGCCAAAAACAAGAGAAAATTGTACATACTGTAAACGATGCGCAGAAGTTTGTCCTATGGGGTCTATTGAGAATAAGGACCCGACAATTGTCTCTGGTATCTGTATCAAGTGCCAGGCATGTGTCAAGGTGTGTCCGGAACATGCCAAATACTTTGATGATCCAGCGTTTTTATCTCATATAGAAATGTTGGAACATCATTATGCGAGAAGAGCGGAGAATGAAGTGTTTGTGTAATGAATGAAAGGAGGGCGCTTGAAACGAATATTGATTATTGACGATGATATTCACATTGGAGATATGCTGGAGGAGGCTCTTACAAAGGAAGGATACTCGGCTATTCGTGCATATTCCGGGACAGAAGCCTTATATGTTCTTTCAGAGCAACACGTGGACCTTGTGTTGCTGGATTTGATGCTTCCTGGTTTGAATGGGGAGGAGGTGCTTGCGCGGATTAAAAGAACTCCGGTGATTGTGATCAGTGCAAAGGTAGATGTTGATGATAAAGTGAAGATATTGCTTGGCGGCGCCGTTGATTATGTGACGAAACCTTTTCATGTCAAAGAACTATTGGCTAGAATCGCTGTCCAGTTTCGGGATACGGGGAAGCGTTCTTTGATATCGAATCTAACATTTGAAGAAATCCTTTTTGATATAGAGCAGCAGATCGTCCATGTGGGAGATGATACGATTCATTTGACGAGAACCGAGAGTGCGATTTTAAAGTTGCTTATGCAAAATCCAACCCAGGTGATTCCGAAATCCATTTTGTTGGACCGTATCAGTGAAGATACCCCGGATTGCACGGAAAGTTCTCTGAAAATGCATGTCAGTAATCTGAGAAAGAAGCTGCGGGAAATCGGTGGGAAAGATTATATAGAAGCTGTCTGGGGAATTGGGTTTAAAATGCGGACAGAATAAATCTTTACGATTTCTTTACGGTTTTCTTTACTGCTTTCTTTATGGTTGACTGGTAGAATGGCACCATCACATAAAGGAGGGATATTGGATGGATTATGTTTTGAAAACCAATGCTTTAAGTAAAACTTATAAAAATTTTAAAGCTTTGGATGGCTTATCAATGCATGTACCTGAAAACGCGATTTATGGCTTTGTCGGGAAAAATGGCGCCGGTAAAACGACATTGATTCGACTGATCTGTGGTTTGCAGGAGCCAACGTCTGGGGAATATACACTATTTGGGAGGAAAAGTACAGAAAAGAATATCGTAAAGTCTCGAAGAAGAATTGGTGCGGTTGTGGAAACGCCGTCCATTTATTTGGAAATGACGGCCGAAGACAATTTGAAACAGCAATACCAAGTCCTGGGACTTCCATCCTATGAAGGCATAGCGGATCTTTTGGAATTGGTAGGGCTTGCAAATACCGGAAAAAAGAAGGCAAAAAACTTTTCACTCGGTATGCGCCAACGCCTGGGAATTGCAGTTGCCCTCGCGGGAAGCCCAGATTTTTTGGTGTTGGATGAGCCTGTGAATGGATTGGACCCGCAGGGGATCATCGAGATACGTGAATTGATTTTGAAGTTGAACCGGGAGCAGAAGATTACAGTTTTGATATCCAGCCATATTCTGGATGAACTTTCAAAGCTTGCGACGCATTATGGATTTATTGATAATGGGCGTTTGGTGAAAGAAATCAGTGCAATAGAATTGGAAGAAGCCTGCAGAAAGTGTGTACGCGTGGAAGTAAGTGATACCAGAATACTTGCCCGTGTTCTGGATGCGATGCATATGGAATACAAGATTCTTTCCGATACCATGGCGGATATATTTGCGAAAGTAAATGTTTCCAGTCTCGTACTGTCACTTGCAAAAGAGAATTGTGAAGTAGTTTCTATGCAGGAGCGGGATGAAAGTTTGGAAAGTTATTATATCAGTCTGGTAGGAGGTGGAATGGATGAATAAGCTGTTATCTGCCGAATTTGAAAGGCTGTTCAAAAGTTTTGTTTTCCGGTTGGGAATGTTGTTTTCCACAGGACTTGCTGTCTTTGTGGTTACGATGCGTTGGATGGATGTGCGAAAAAATGCAGAGACGTATGCCAGTCTCAGCATAAAATACAGCAATGCGGATGGTTTGATTTTTGTAGGCGGACTATATATTATTTTTGTGATAGCCGTATTTGTAGGCATTTTTGTGGGCACGGAATATTCGGATGGGACGATTCGAAACAAGATTACAGCCGGACACACGAGGGGCTGTATCTATCTTTCCAAATGGATTGTATGTGCTGTGACTACCATAATGATACATCTTTTGTATATTTGTTTGGTTTTATTGTTGGGAAATCTATTGATCGGAGGGACAACGCTGAGTGCGCGGCAGCTTTTGGGCTTTGGGGCTGCCAGTACGACGGCAGTGGTGGCTTTGGTCTCTTTTCTACTGTTCTTCTCTATGTGCATACAAAGTAAAGCGGTGGGATCTGTAATCTGCCTGTTATCGACAATCATTATGTTGTTTACATCTCTTACAATCGCGCAGAAACTGGAGGAGCCGGAATTTTTTGATGCTTATCAGTATGTAGATGAAGAGACTCATGAAATGGTGTCGGTGGAACAGGAGAGAAATCCGTACTATTTGACGGGAACAAAACGAAAAGTGTATGAATTTTTAAACGATTTTCTGTCAGTTTCCCAGTTGTATCAAATTGCGATGAATCGTTCAGATCGGCTTGGTTTTATCATACTATATGATTGTATCATCGTGATTGGTGCAAACTGTCTTGGAATGATTGTATTTCAGAAAAAAGATGTAAAATAGGGAGATTTTTATGGAAATATGGTTGTGGACTTTTGTTGGTATTCTGGCAGGAATGGTGATCCTTCTGCTTGCTAAAATATATGTTTTGCGAAAATCGGCGGGAGAGATTGCAGATGCATTTGTCGACAAGCTCACAACCGATACCAATACGTTAATAGATATTTCCTCGCGGGATCGCTCGATGTGTCGTCTTGCAAGTGTGGTGAATGATCAGCTTCGAAAGCTCCGCGCAGAACGTCATCGTTTTCAACTAGGAGATCTGGAACTCAAGAATGCAGTTACCAATATTTCACATGATTTGCGGACTCCGTTGACTGCGATTTATGGTTATCTGGACTTGCTGGAGCAGGAAGAGAAGACAGAGACGGTGGAGCGTTATTTAAAGATCATTCAGAATAGGGCCGAAATGTTGACACAACTAACCGAAGAATTATTCCAGTATTCGGTGATCATAACAAAGGAGCCTTCTGTTATTAAAGAGCCTGTTGTTATTAATCGAGTGCTTGAAGAGTGCGTCGCATCATTCTATACATCTTCCAGAGCGCGCGGCATTGTTCCAGAAATTCGGATGCCCGAAAAGCCGGTTATTCGAATGCTTGACACTTCTGCGTTGTCTCGGATTTTTATGAATCTTTTAAAGAATGTTGTTCGATACAGCGATGGTGATTTACAGATTGTTTTGTCTGAATCTGGGGAAATTATTTTTGAAAACGGGGCGTCTGGGCTGAATAACGTACAAGTCGGTAGGTTGTTTGATCGTTTCTATACGGTAGAAAATGCCAGAAATTCAACAGGTTTGGGCCTTGCAATTGTCCGTACTTTGACGGAACAACTGCAAGGAACCATATCTGCAGAATATGAGAATAACAGGTTACGTATTACAATTATATTTAATTAGCTATTTTGTCATAATAAAGTAAAAATGTGGATATTTATATAGCATGCAATCTAATAAATCGAAGCAACATGCTACAAAATGTATTTTTTCAGAAGGAAAATGATTTCGTCTAAATTGATCGGTTTTGCTGTATGGGCATTCATACCGCTATCCAGACATCGTTGAATGTCTTCCGAAAATGCATCGGCTGTCATGGCAATAATAGGAATCGTAGAAGCGTCTGGACGATCCAATGAGCGGATTGCTTTTGTGGCTTCATAGCCGTTCATAATAGGCATGCGCACGTCCATGAGAATTGCATCGTAATAGTTTTCTGCGGATGCCTGGAATTTCTCCAGACAGATCTGTCCGTTTTCTGCCCATTCCAGCTCCAATCCTATATCGGATAATAATTCTTCTATGATCTCCCAGTTTAAATCGTTATCTTCGGCAATTAAGAGGCGATAACCGGATAAATTGTGATCATTATCTTGCTCGTTCGAGCTTTCTTCAACCCCCATATATTTCTGTAAGCCGTAGAATAGGGTAGATTTAAACAGAGGCTTTGAAATGAATCCTGTAATGCCAGCCGCTCTTGCTTCCGCTTCAAACTCACTCCAATCATAGGCAGAAATCAGAATAACAGGCATATCTGCGCCGACAATCTGTCGAATCTTTTTCGCGACTAAGAGGCCGTCCATTCCTGGAAGTTTCCAATCTAACAGGATAATCTGGTAATTATCTCTCATCTGATGATGTTTTTCAACCATTTCAAGCGCCTGTTCGCCGCTCAATGTCCAGTCAGCCTGTATTCCGATAGACTTTAATGCATCTACAGCTGTGAGGCACAAAACTTTATCATCGTCCACCACTAGCATCTTCCATGCTGGGAGAATCATATCTATCTCTTCCACATCGGCCTTTTCCAAATCCAAGACTAGATGAAATTCTGAGCCTTTTTGGAGTTCGCTTTCTACCGTTATGCTCCCGCCCATTGCATCTACAATGTACTTGGTGATTGCCATGCCAAGTCCAGCACCTTCTGTTTTCTGTACACGTTTGCTGTCAGCCCTGGAATAAGAATCAAAAATATGTTTCAGAAAATCTTCCGTCATACCGATTCCGTTATCCTTGACCAATATATGTGTCCGAGTAAAATCACTGCCTTTTGGCGAGGGGGTATCCTCCTGATACAAGGAAAGTTGTATGGTGCCATTTTCCGGCGTGTATTTTGCTGCGTTTGACAACAGGTTTAATAATATCTGATTCAGACGAATACTGTCGCAGTATACATCTTCTGTTGTAATATGATCAATATGTACGTGAAAGCTCTGGTTCTTCCCGTGGATCTGTGGTTGTATAATGCTAACAATTCCCTCTATGATTTCTCGCAGAGAGACTCGTTCGGAACTTAATGTCATCTTGCCGCTTTCGATTTTAGACATGTCCAAAACATCATTGATTAATCCAAGCAAATGCTTACCAGACAGGGATATTTTCCTAAGACAATGCTGTACTTGGTCTTTGTCATCAATATGTGCGGTTGCAATCGCCGTCATACCTACGATGGAATTCATTGGAGTACGGATGTCGTGGCTCATATTGGACAGAAATTCGCTCTTTGCTTTGTTCGCCTGCAAAGCTTCTTTACGCGCCTTTTCCAATTCTTCAAGCTGTTGGCAAGTCATTTTAAAATAATTATAGAAAATGAATAACAATGCAAGGAAAATGACTGCACAGACAGAAAGTGTGGAGAATGTTCTGCTTTGAGCAAGGCCTTCCACGGTTTCATTGAGAACACCGAAAGGAAGAATCGTGACCAGATGCCATTCTGAGAAGGGAAGCAGGGTACAGTATAGTTGCTGTCTGCTGTCACCAAGATTCAGGATTGTGGAATAATCTTTCCCTTGTTTCATCGCGGAGGTAAGTTCCTGAATGTATTGGTCGATTTCTTTCGGATCATCGTTCGGGTAGCGTTCATACAGGCTACTGAAATAATCTGGATAGTCAAGAGTATCATTACTTACAATGAAGCTGCCGTTTTGTCGTATAATAAAGGAATACATCAGAGAATTATCGTCTTCGGTATCCAGCATGGTACTGATATATTCTATAGGAAGAGCAGCAATGATTGCCATGGAGTTTTTATTGTCTTTCATAGGGTATTCAGCGTTGATACCAAAAAGAATGATTTCATTGCCATCTTCATCTTTGCCAACTGCAACCTTTTTTTCATGATTTCTTAGCGAGGTGAAAAATGGATTCGGATCGGCAAGTTGAATTTGTTTTCCGTAAAGCATTTCCAGGTTCCCATCTTCAGAGCAAAGCGCCAGATAATCAAAATTCCTGACACGGATTCTGTAAACCAATTCCTCATACAGTTCATCTATGTCATCTGCATCGTTTGAAACTACGGTTACGGCGCTTTCGACTTGTTCTAAATTTAAATTGATGATTGTACGAAAATGGGCGGAAATCTGTTCATTAATCCCTGCCATATACAGATTACCAACTTTGTTGATCGCATTGCTGCTGACAGAACTCATGTAATATCCCAAGCATAAAAAAGCTCCTGCACTGATAAGCAGAAGCAAGGTGAAGCTTCCAATCAAAAAACGTGTGGTATGGCTTGTTTTTTTCCCCTTGACATTCATGTATATATATTTCCCTCTTTCTGTAAAAAAAATTAAAAACAATAGAAACAGTGTATGAATTGGACTCTTATTTGTGTAAAGGAAGGGTTTTTATTTTTCATTCTAATCATATCTGATTTCATCATAAAAAACAAGTTGTTTTGAAAAGACGTTAAGAGTTCTTTTAGAAAAGATTAAGATTTTTATGTAAAAAGGATTAAAGATTATCAGAGATAATAAACAATAATATAGGAAAAACAGATGGCAGGTAAGAGTGAAAGAATTTGTTAATTCTTTCACTAACATTTTGACATAGATTAACGCGGAGGTGATGTGCAAGATGACGGCGAAACAATCGGATGGATGGAGAAAATGGATGACAGCAGGACTTATGGCTTTATGTATGATTTCTTGTGTGGTATTATTTAAGGCATACCTGGATGGAAAATTTGATTCCATTGAAACATTACAACAATATATTGCAGGATTTGGTCTGCTAGCGCCGTTTATCCTGGTGATGATTCAGGCGGCACAGGTGATATTGCCTGTGTTACCAGGGTTTCTTGGATGCGCAGTGGGAGCAATCCTTTTTGGATGGGCAGGTGGATTTTGGTGTAATTATATTGGAATTTCAGTGGGATCTTTGGTGGCGTTTTTGATTGCAAGAAAATATGGAAAGGATTTTGTAAGCAGAATGTTTCCTGGAAATAAATATGAGAAATGGGCGGCATGGGCAGCAGAAAGTAAATCATATACAGCAGTACTTTTGCTCGGTATGATATTGCCATTGTTTCCGGATGATTTCTTTTGTTATTTTACCGGGATTACGAAGATGAGTGTGCGAAAATTTGCCACGATTATTGTATTGGGAAAGCCATGGTGTATCCTGGCTTACAGTATTATGTTTGCAACAGCGGCATAAGAGTAAGTGTATAAAGTGGAAAGGTGGAGAGGAAAATGGAAGATAACAAAAGACTGTGTGGATATTATAATTATACAGTTGTACTGACATATTTGGGGATGTTAGTAGGCTTTACTGGAATAACATTCATTATGGATGGGAAAATCCGACAGGCAATCATTTGTCTTATGGTGGCGGGAATCTGTGATATGTTTGATGGCACGATTGCAGCGACGAAACAGCGGAATAAGCGAGAAAAAAGATTTGGAATTCAGATAGATTCACTGAGTGATTTGATCTGTTTTGGTGCGTTGCCGGCATTGTTTACCTATCAAATTGGTCAGAAAAGTTATCCTGCATTTCTGGCGGGGTGTTTTTATGTTTTATGTGCGATGATACGTCTGGCATATTTCAACGTTCTAGAGGAAGAAAGACAGGAGGAGTGTGATAGAAGGCCGTGTTATTTCGGGCTTCCGGTAACGACTTCTGCACTGATTCTACCGGCCTTTTTTGTATTGGCGAGGCACTTTCGTTGGAATGGGAATATTATATTTTTGCTTGTGGCTGTTTTAATTGGAGTGGCGTTTATCTTGCCGATTAAGATAAAGAAACCGTATTTTGTGGGAAAGATTGGAATTCTATTTACAGGAGTTGTGGAGTTCTTCATTTTGTTGCTAGACTTAGGGATGGAAATATGAAAAAGGATACGTTGACGATTCGATTTTTATATAAGACGGTAATCGGACGATGGATTCTAAAAATTCTGACACAACCTTTACTTTCGAAATACATAGGAATGTTTTTAGATTCGAGATTGTCTGCATGGATAGTCCCTCTGTTTATCAGAAAGCATCGTATTGATATGAGTCCATATAATGGAACGAAATACCCTTCTTTTAATGCGTTTTTTACTAGAAAAAGAAATGAGAATCCATTAGATGCTAGGCCAGAGTGTTTGATTAGTCCTTGTGATGGCTATTTAAGTATATATCCGATCAGTGAACATCAGATTTACCATATCAAACATATCGAATATCATTTGGACAGGCTACTTGAGAGCAAAAAACTTGCAAAACAGTTTTCAGGAGGGATCTGCATGATCTTTCGTCTGACGCCACAGGACTACCACCACTATTGTTATGTTTGTGATGGAATAGGTATGAAGTCAAAGATCATAAAGGGAAGACTTCATTGTGTACGTCCGACAGCATACACCTCTTGTCCGGTATTTACGGAGAATAGTAGAGAATTTGAAGAGATTCGCACGCAATATTATGGAAATGTGATTCAGATGGAGATTGGAGCTCTTCTGGTCGGAAAGATTCATAATTATTCGAATAAAAAGCGGATTATTAAAGGTGAGGAAAAAGGATATTTTGAGTTTGGAGGCTCTACCATTATTGTATTGGTGGAAAGAGAGCGGTTGCGAGTGGATGAGCGGATTGTAGATAATATGAGACGGGGACTGGAAACCAAGGTGTCACTCGGAGAAAGTGTTGGTGTTCTGCAAAAAAGAATGAATCTGCCTAATTCACATATTTAAAAAGAATTTTGGCAAAAAAATTATCTTTTTCATATCTATTTGTAAAGATATGGTGTAAAATTGAAGATAAGGAATTTCTTTCTTTATAATTTCACGAAGAATGATGGACAAGTTTCATTTTATCGTGAAAAGAAAGTGGAACGGAGGAGCAAAAGATGGAAAAATATTTAATGGGTATTGATGCGGGAACTGGAAGTGTGCGTGCGGCGCTTTATGATGATCACGGAAAGAATATTGCATATCATATTGAGTCTTATGATACCACCTATCCCCGCAATGGTTGGGCGGAGCAGGATGATAAAGAATGGTGGAGTGCATTGTCAAAGGCGATTCCGGAATGTATGAAAAAGGCTGGAGTCGGACCGGAGAGTGTACTGGCGGTAGCCTGTGATGCGACGACGAATACACTGGTATTTCTTGATGAAAACGATGAGTCTGTTCGGCCACCAATACTCTGGATGGATGTGCGCGCTACGGAGGAAGCGGCGTTTATTGATGAGATCCGGGAGGATTATGAGGCAACCAGATTTTATAAGCCGAGTTTTCGTGCCGACACGTTGATTCCAAAATGTATGTGGCTGAAAAAGCATGAACCGGAGAATTGGGCGAAGACAAAGACGATCATGGAATTTGAAGATTGGTTGAACTGGAAATTGACCGGGAAAAAGACAGTGAGTATGTCTATCGCTGCTTTTCGTTGGAATTACGATGACAAGAACGGTGGTTATCCGGTTGATCTATTTCAGGCTGTCGGACTGGAAGATATCCTGGAGAAATTTCCGAAAGATGTTCTGAAAGTGGGAGAAGTGGTAGGAACCGTCAGTCCGGAAGCGGCAGAAATATTTGGTCTCAGTGTGCAAACGAAAGTGGTGGAAGGAACCGCAGATTGTAATGCATGTATGTTTGGCGTTGGGGGCGTAAGGCCGAACGGAATGACTTTGATCGGAGGAACGTCGTCCTGTCTGTTGGGTCTTTCGGAAGAAGATTTTCATGTAGAAGGGGTAAACGGCACCTATCCCAATTGTATGTATGATGGGACGAGTCTGCTGGAAGGGGGACAGACCGCATCCGGCGCGATTCTGACATGGTTCCGGAACAATCTGGTTCCTGGCTCCTGGGTGCAGGAAGCGTCCGACAGGGAGATGAATATTTATGACTTGATAACCGAGAAGGCAGAGCAGATCCCGATCGGAAGCGAAGGGCTGGTTATGATGGACTACTTCCAGGGTAACCGTGCCCCTTACTCAGATTCCAAGGCAAGAGGAATGTTCTGGGGGTTGTCGATCGGTACAACGACCGCTCATATGGCAAGGGCCGTGTATGAGGGAGTCGCTTACGGGGCAAATCACTGTATTATTAGCATGAAAAAAGCTGGATACGATGTAAAAGAAATCTACGCATGCGGTGGGCTGGCACAGTCCGATTTCTGGATGCAGATGCACGCGGATATTATCGGCGTACCGATGTACACGACAACAGAGAATCAGAGCGCGGGCTGCCTTGGGTCTTGTATCATAGCGGCAGTTGGGGCTGGCATCTATCCGACATTTGCGGATGCAGCGGATCATATGGTACAGATTGAAAAAGAATATCAGCCGAACCAGGAGGCTCATGAGGAGTACCAGTTCTATATGGAACGATATATGGAGACCTGGCCACAGATGCGAGAAATCGTACATAAGACGGTGGAACATAATAATCGGTAGAGAATACGAATTGCCGGAAATGACAGGAGACTGGTTATTCCGGCAAATTTGTTTATCAGGAGGAATAGAAAATGACGGAAGAATTAAACGTACTAATACTTAACGGGAGCCCAAGGGCGAACGGAAATACAACGATTGCCCTGCGTGAAATGGAAGAGGTTTTTGCAAAAAGCGATGTGGCGGTAGAAAACATTCAGATCGGCAATCAGGATATCAGAGGCTGTATCGCCTGTGATACCTGTGCAAAGAGAGGGAAATGTGTATTTGACGACATTGTCAATGAACTTGCGCCCAAATTTGAAAAGGCAGATGGGCTTGTGGTTGCAAGCCCTGTGTACTATGCGTCTGCGAATGCAACATTGATTGCCTGTCTGGATCGACTCTTCTATAGCACGCCGTTTTCGAAAATGATGAAAGTGGGAGCGAGCGTAGTTTGTGCCAGAAGGGGTGGTTGTTCCGCTACGTTTGATGAATTAAACAAATATTTTACAATTGCCAATATGCCAGTGGTGTCCAGCCAGTATTGGAATAGTATTCACGGCAAATTAAAGGGCGAGGCTGAGATGGATGAAGAAGGAAAACAGACGATGCGGATGCTTGCCAGAAACATGGTATTTTTGATGAAGAGTATCGCGCTGGGGAGAGAGCAGTTTGGATTGCCGGAAAAAGAGAAGAGGGTTTCCACAGATTTCATTCGATAGATCGGGCTTTCGTCGGCATTCTTGCCGCCGAATTGCTGTGACTTGGCAGAACATGAAGAAGCACTAAGATCCTACGCAGTCACAATTCCGAACACATTTTGTGCAATTTGCCAGATGTACTCTGAGAACACATCTTAATTGTCTAAACTAAGATGGGATGTTGAAAGGGGGAGTAAGATAGTGAGTAAATATAGCCCTTTATGGGAATATGTACAGAAAAAAGGAAGTCATTCTTTAAAGTTGACGTTCCAGGAAATACAAGATATTGTCGGGATACCGATAGATCACTCTTTCTTAAAGTATAAAAAAGAGTTGATGAAATATGGCTATCAAGTCGGTAAAATATCAATGAAAGAACAGAGCGTTATTTTTGATAAAATAGAGTAATAAACGCTGGGGGAAATGGAAAAGAAAGTGTTTATCAGAAAATATAAATCATCGGATTGCGAGTATTTAGCGGAACTGTTTTATCAGACTGTTCATGCGGTAAATGCGAAGGATTATACGAGGGAGCAGTTGAACGCGTGGGCGAGCGGAAGAGTCGATTTGGCAGAATGGGATAGGACGTTATCTGCTCATGATACAGTGGTTGCAGTTGAGGATGATAAGATTGTTGGTTTCGGTGATATGAGTAGAACTGGATATCTTGACAGGCTTTATGCCACAAAGATTATCAAGGCCGGGGAATTGCGACTGCTATTTGTGGTGCGTTGGAAGAGGCTGTCTGTACGGATAAAATTACAGTGCACGCTTCCATCACAGCAAAACCGTTTTTCCTCTCAAGGGGATATAAAATCATCAAGGAACAACAAGTGATAAAACAGGGGATTATTTTGAATAACTATGTCATGGAGAAAGAGCAAAGATTATGAAAATTGAACATTTAAAAGATAACGGGATAGATATTGCAGTCGTTTCCGGAGAAGAGATGATAATTGCTGATGCACAGTCGGCTCTTGATCTGGCAATGACAGTAAAATACGAGACGGGTGCGGGTAGAATTGTCATAGATAAGAATATGATTAGTGGAGATTTCTTTATACTTAGTACAGGTATGGCTGGCGAGATTTTACAGAAGTTCATAAATTACCATGTGAAGATGGCTGTTTATGGAGATTACTCGCATTATACCAGTAAACCGTTGAAAGACTTTATATATGAGTCAAATTGCGGACAAGATTTTTTCTTTGTATCGTCGAAAGAAGAAGCAATACAAAAATTAATAGAGACACAATAACAATGATGTACAGGTTCCAGTTTTTTTATGGGATATTTCTAAATAAATTCAAATTAAAAAATGATGTAGGAGAGGAAACATGTCGGAATTGACATCTATGATGAATATAGGCAGAGAAATGGCTAGAAAATTGACTGCTGTTGGAATAGATTCACCGGAAAAGCTTGTTCAATCAGGTGCTGAACAGGCTTTTATTAAATTAAAGGAAGTATACCCGAAAGTTTGTCTGGTACATTTATATGCGCTAGAGGGAGCAATTTGTAATATTGAGTTCAACAGTCTTTCAGAACACAGGAAAAAAGAGTTGAAAGAATTTAGTGATTTTCTGAAACTGTAATTATTAGAGAGGAATGAGAAAAGAATAAAAATGAGTAAAAATGATTATGTGATTCGTTTAGAGAGAGAGGAAGATTATCGGGAAGTTGAGAATCTTACCAGGGAGGCTTTCTGGAATGTGTATCGTCCAGGGTGCACAGAGCATTATGTGCTCCACTGCTATCGTGACCGGAAAGATTTTATACCAGAGTTGGATCTTGTTATGGAAAAGGATCATCAGATTATAGGTCATGTAATGTATGTGCATTCGGAGATTCTGATGTCTGATAGAATTTTACCGATAATGACGTTTGGACCTATCAGTATTCTGCCCCAATATCAGCGGCAAGGCTATGGAAAAGTGCTGTTGGATGATTCGATGGAGCGTGCGAAATCGCTAGGCTGCGGTGCGATTGCAATATGTGGGAACATTGCTTTCTATGGCAAGTCAGGTTTTGTTCTGGCAAAAGAAAAGGGAATCAATTATGCGGAGGATCCGGAGGCGGACTATTTTTTGATAAAAGAACTGGTCCCGGGATTTCTAGAGGGTGTGACAGGAGAATTTAAAGATCCGAGCGGTTATTTTGTTGCAGAAGAGAATAGGGAAGCATTCGAGGCCTTTGATGCACAATTTCCGGAGAAGCGTGCCTGAAGTTTAGTTTTTGAACATAACATTTTAGGAGGAAAGCATATGAAACATAAAGTAAAATTTAGTGTATGGATTATGAGCAATGGTGTCATACATACATTTTATGCGTAATTGAATTCGGGCGCTGTTGAGGAGGGAAAATATTATTCCCTCCTACCTGATAAAAAATCATATAAGCTGTAATTGAATTGAATTTACAGCATTTTTCGTTTTTGAATAAATTGCAGCAGTTTTAAAAAAAGCAGCATTGGAAAAATTGCGCAATTTGTTGCGATTTGTTGATGTTGTGACGGGTGTGTATCCAAAATGACCCAAAATAAACTTCACCATTCTCCCGACAATTTTACGATTTTGTCCATCTGTCAAAGGAAAAGAAGCGGTGTTTTTAAAAGTGTTTTCAAGATTTTCGACCAATCCGCTGATCGCGGGAAGCGCTAAATCGGAAAAAATCGTCATATTATAAATATTCCCCGGATCACACAAAAAATCGAAAACGTCATATGCATCTGTGTTTGTTTGACAATTTTCAAATGCATATGTTTTGCAAAAGTCCTGATATGTCAGCATAAAAATTCCCTCCTGGTTTTTCATGAAAATTTACCGCCGGATAGGCGACAAATATTTACGGTAAATAATTACACATTAAAATATTTAACGTATAATTAATGCATATTTAATATAGCATAGATAAAATGAAGTGTCAACGCTTTTTTATTATTTTAAATAAAATTGTCACGCTTCAAGAATGATTCTAAAATAGTTTGCTTTGTGTTAAAATAATAAAATAGTAAGATGAATGCAGGAGGAATCGACGATGAGTGTATGTAAGCGAGCCTTTCTTTATCTCATAAGGAAAAAGGTGCGCAGTATTCTGTTGCTTCTGATTCTATTTTTTATGGGACTTTTCATGCTGGTGGGGCTATCGATTCGTTCTAGCGCGGGGCAGGCGGCGGAGGATATGCAAAAAAGCATATCTTCTGGTTTGGAAATCAAAATGGAGCCGGTTTCAGGGGAAGAGATTTATAAAATCAGTTATAATGAACAAGGAGAATTGGTACGCACACTGAAACATTCATTGGTTACGGAGTCTGTCGCCGAGGAACTTGCGTCTGTTCCCGGAGTTAGCGGCTATTATAGCGAAATGGGCGCCGAAAAGCTATATACAGGCCTCCATGTAGTTCCGGGAGGTTATACGGAAGACCTGGAGAGATTGGAGGAAGAAGAAATTCCACTTAATGCAGAAGAACGTGCATCTTACCATGCATGGAGCGGTGCGAATTCTTTTCATATCGTACAGGAAAGCGAATATTATCCCTATTTTCGAAATGGTGCGTTTGAATTGATTGCAGGAAGGCATTTACATATAGATGATACCAGGAAGATTTTAATTTCAGAAGAATTTGCATCAAGAAACGAGCTTGATATCGGAGATGTGGTAGAGGGACAGGAGTTTGATTTTATAACGGGGGAGTTCTATGGAGAGATGTATCGTGCGGAAATCGTTGGGATTTTCCAGATTCATTTTGAACAGCAGCTTTCTGAGTGGACTGCAGAACCGGATATTCTTGCGAATATGATCTTTGCTCCGTTTGAGTTGCGGCATTGGGGGCAGCTTCAGTATAACACTTTTTATGGAGGAGATATTCTTGCAAAAGAGGAGGACAGGATGCTTGGCAGCATCACCTTATTCGTGGAAGATCCGATGGAACTGGATGAGATAGAGATGCAAATAAAAGAGAATGAACATGTGGATTGGAGTTATTATACCGTCCATCGCTACGATGCAGATTATAAAGCCGCTGCGAAACCGCTTCTTTCGATGATGTTGTTTGCTGTCTGTATGGTGGTGATCATGATCGTTGGTACTCTTCTGATACTGTCTTTGGTGCTTGCCATGTGGATGCGAAGCAGAAAACATGAGATTGATGTTCTGACCTGTCTCGGCATGGGAAGACGGATGATTCTGGCTCAGTTTCTTATGGAAATAGGAATGGTTGTGACGATGGCTTTTTTCATGTCGTGTCTGTTTGCCGCGCCTGTGACGCGCGTCATCGGGGATACGATGACAGAGATTGTCAATCCTTCGGAAACAACAACATCTTTTCGTACAACATATGAAGAGGAGACCGGGATTACTTATATAAACAGAACCCCAGTTAAGCAGGAACCGCTTTCCTATCATGTTTCATGTGGTGCATCCATTGGGACGTTTTTAACAATGGTATTTGTTGCCTTTGGAACGATTATTTTGTCATTTCAAAGAATGCAGTATTCTGCATTGCTTTCGCAAAAAGGCTCCAAAGTACATCGCTGGAATTTTCTGAAGATGGATGGAAAGGGAGTGATGAGAGCGCATCACAGGGCATTTTTATATGTCACAAGAAAGGCAGGGAAAAGCATATTGCTCTTATTTACACTATCCGTCATAATGGGTTTGTTTCTATTCAGCGTATCTATTCGTTTTGCTTCCGAGCATGCGGCGTCACAGCTGAGAGATAGTTTGGGAGGATATTTTAAACTGGTTCCCAATTATCAAAATAGAGGCGAGGTAGTAAATCAGATCGACCAAGAGTTGATGAATCGCCTTGCGGAGTTTGACGAAATCAGGGATGCAAATGCGATGGATATATGTTACATGGATGTTCTGAATCTTTCACTGAATCCCGGTAAATTTTCAGCTGAGAACGATGAAAAAGCCAATATGACAAGAATATTGGGAAATACAAGCAGCGGTTTGCATGAATATTTTTCTCTTGGAATTTTTGAACTTGTTGAAGGGGTACATATTGGGGAATCCGATACACGAAAGGCTCTTATTTCCAGTGAACTTGCGCAGAGGAATCAGTTG
Organism: Hespellia sp.; assembly: GCA_022790755.1. Taxonomy (GTDB): domain Bacteria; phylum Bacillota; class Clostridia; order Lachnospirales; family Lachnospiraceae; genus Mediterraneibacter_A. Next base: position 23,344 of record JAAVXR010000067.1, read on the forward strand.
AAAGTAGGAGATCATTTTGTGATAAGCACATCAGAAGAGGATATCAGCAAAGGTTCTTTGAAGAAAACATACGAACTTGAAATTGCAGGATTATTTTCGGAAAAGCAACAAACTTCAAGCGTGGCATCACAAACGCCGGAATGCGATATACAGCTGAATTTTATTTTTACGGATCTTTTCACAACGCAGCAAATCATGCAAGATATGCAGCCAGGGAGAAAACAGGTTTATTCAGGCGGCGCCATTTGCTTTGTTAAGGATCCGGAAAAGTTGGAGGAAGTTGTTTTAACAATAGAAGCGTCCGGGATGATGGATCAGGAATTGACAAAACTTACGGTGAACAATGCTGCATATCAAAGTAGTATGGAGCCGCTTCATAGATTGAGCAATATGTCACTGGTGATGTTGGTAGTTATTATTATCCTTGGCGTTATTCTGCTCACATTGATTCTCACTTTATGGGAACGAGATCGCATACGCGAAGCTGGCATTTTACTGTCTTTTGGCATTTTAAAGCGCAACATTTGGTGGCAAAGGTTTATGGAATGTAGTTCTATTTTTATCGTTTCACTTATAATATCTGCCATAGTATTTCTTCCCGTTGCAGCAGAGGCGGGAGACTGGCTTTATGAACAGGCTTCTGCAAAGGTGGAACAGTCGGTGGATCGCGAAAAGCAAGAAAGTACGATGACATGGGAGACGGTAAATACGGAGTCCGTTGTGAATAATAGTACATTTTGCATGGAGTTGTCGCCTGCAATTATCATATTTTCCGGACTTGGGGGAATGGTTTTGGTCGGGATATCTGTGAGCGTGGCATTCATTGTTAGCGTTCGTCACAAACCGAAGGAACTACTCGTAACCATAGAATGATTGTTTGTGGAAACGTAATAGACAATTTAAGAAAAGATGTGTTTCTGAGTAAATTTGAAAGAGTAGGAGTGACATATGAGCGTATTGGAATTTGAGCAAGTGTCATATTGTTATGGTGAAGGAAGAATGATTTTAGAGCATTTGCAGCAGGGATTTGAACGCGGAAAGATTTACGTGATTCTCGGTCCTTCCGGTTGCGGAAAGACAACAGCGCTTTCTCTTTTAGGTGGTCTCGACGTGCCGAAACGGGGAAGGATTCTTTTTGAGGGAAAGGATATTTTAAGCAGAGGACTGGAGCATCATCGTCGGAATCATGTTTCTTTTGTGTTTCAAAACTATAACCTGATTGATTACATGACGCCGGAAGAAAATGTAAAACTTACCGCCAGTCAGGAGGCGATTCCGATATTGGAAAGGGTTGGATTATCAAAAGAGGAGTGCAGAAGGAATGTTTTAAAATTGTCTGGCGGGCAACAACAGCGTGTGGCTATTGCACGTGCTTTGGCATCAGAGAATCCGGTGATTTTGGCAGACGAACCGACCGGCAATCTGGATGAAGACACAGCGATCGGGATTATGGCATTGTTTCGCGAAGCCGCAAAGGAATACAACAAATGTGTCATTATTGTTTCTCATTCCCTTGAGGTTGCGAAACAGGCGGATGTTGTGTTTGCATTGGAGCAAGGAAAACTGGTACTTACGGAATGTTCCTGACAGATAGAATTATTTTTACAATAGATTATTTTGTGTCATGCGTTGGTCAGAAATGACTGGCGCATTTTGTTTTTTATTTTTTTCAGACTATCTTTTTTGACTTTTGATTCGTTATATATAATAGAGGGGATGCATTGGGCGCTTGTGGAGAAGGGGGAATGTTGTGGATTCCGATTTTCTTTTGATCAGAAGAATGAAACAGGGCGAAGAATCGGCATTTGACGTATTCGTCCATAAATATTATAAAGAGATTTTGAGTTATTGCGGTTATCGCTGTCCCGACAGAGGATATGCCGAGGACATCGCACAGGAAACCTTTTTACGCTTTTTTGCGAAATTGTCCGCTTACCGTTATAAAGGAAAGACAAAAAATTATTTATATACGATAGCCGGGAATTTATGTAAAGACTATCTCAAAAAAATAAAAGAATCACCGACAGAAGAAACAAAATTGAGCAAGATCATAGGTTTTGAAGAACGACAGACAGAGCGTGCGTTAGATAAACTCGCCGTGGGACAGGCGTTGAAACAGTTGTCGGATGAATTCAGAGAGGTAATTATTTTGTATTATTTTCAGGAACTCAGACTTAGAGAAATTGCGGATATATTGGAGATAAGTCTTCCCTTGGTGAAGTATCGGCTGAAACAGGCAAGGATGCAGTTGTTAAAACTTTTGTAAAAGGGGGAGATCCCATGAATCTGGAAGAAAAGCTTGTGATCTACAGGAAAAGAATGCAGAGAAAACCGCAGGAAGAAAAAATACAGGAGACCATACGCAAATCAAAAGAAATTTTCTGGGAATCGGAACAGGAAAAAATGTTATCTTATCATGAATTTCTTTGGATACAGTTTAGACTGGTGAGGAAAAGATGGTGGTTTCTCCAGCTCTTTCTGTTGGTTTTAACGGGAGCGACATTGATATCAGTATATGAGGACGGCTATATTCAAAGAAGTATGGGTGTCATGGCGGTTGTCTTTGTTATCTTGATGATTCCTGAACTTTGGAAAAGCAGGTCCTGCCGCTGTATGGAGATAGAGGGGGCGGCCTATTATTCTCTGAGGCAAATCTATGCGGCGCGCATGGTTTTGTTTGGTATTGTAGATATTCTATTGCTTACCGCATTTTGCGGGACAATGACGATAGGACTGCGGATTGCATTTACAAGATTGCTTGTCCAGTTTCTTCTGCCAATGCTTGTGACGGCATGTATCTGCTTTGGAACACTTTGCAGTAAATACATTGTAAATGAAACGATTGCGGTCATTTTGTGCGTGTTCTGGTGTACGGTTTGGTTAGTTATCACTTCAAATCAGGAGATATACAGAGTAATTACGCTACCGGTATGGCTGATTTGTATAGGAATTTCTCTGCTTTTCTTGTGCCTTACAGTTTGGCGTGCATTATATACTTGTGAAACTCAGGTAATTGTGAAACATACTGGGAGGTAGGATTGGATGAAATTAGAACTTCATGATTTAACGAAAAGATTTGGGGAGTTTACTGCCGTGGATCACATTCATATGACGATGCATAATGGTGTTTATGGGCTGTTGGGGGTAAACGGTGCGGGGAAGACGACATTCATGAGGATGCTATGTACTTTGTTGAAACCGACGAGCGGCAGTATTCTTTGCAATGGGAAAGATATTTTTAAAATGGACGGAGAATACAGAAAACTATTGGGATATTTGCCGCAGGAGTTTGGGTTTTATCCTGAATTTACGGTACAGGATTATCTTCTTTATATTGCGGCATTGAAAGGACTCCGCCCTGCCGTGGCGAAAAAAAGAGTGAAGGAGCTGATTCCACGGGTGGGTCTTGCAAAAGCGGCCAATAAAAAGATGAAAAAACTATCCGGCGGTATGAAACGGAGGGCCGGAATTGCGCAGGCAATGTTGAACAATCCCAGGATTTTGATACTTGACGAGCCGACAGCGGGGCTTGACCCAAATGAAAGGATTCGCTTCCGCAATCTGATCAGTGAACTCTCGGAAGAACGTCTGGTACTATTGTCCACCCATATAGTTTCAGATATTGAATATATCGCGAATGAAATCTGGCTGATGAAGGATGGAAAGCTCATGCATAAGGGGACGGCGGATGAAATCATAAATTCTATGCCGGAAGCCGTATGGGAATGTATGGTGGAAAAAGGTATGGTATCTGATTTCATAAAGAAGTATCAAATTTCGAATATGAAATCAGAACCGCAGGGAGTCTTATTAAGAATCATTTCACAAAAAAGGCCTTTACCGAATGCCAAGCGGACAAAAGCATCGCTGGAAGATGTATTTTTATATTATTTTGGCGAGAAAGCGGGGGATGAGAATGCTGAAATTTGAGATAATGAAGGTTTTTTCTAAATTTAAGAATAAAATAGCAATGCTCCTTTTACTGGTTATATTGATTGTGACCAGCATGCTGACTATGAACAGAGTGTAGTATAGAGATACGGATGGAAATGCGTTGATCGGCATTGCAGCGGCAAAAAAGCTCAGGGCAGAAAAAAACGAATGGGCTGGTTATCTCACGGAAGATGTGTTCGCGGAAGTGATTCGGGAGAACGAGCGGATCAACAATCTGCCGGAAGCTTTGTCGGAGGATATTCAGGAACAGAATAAAGCATATGCCAAAAAGCAGGGTATCTCAGGGATTGCGACTCTGATCAATCATTCATATAGTGCGTGGAGGGATTATGATTATTTCGCAATCGATCACATTTCCGCAGAAGAAGCAAAACAAGTATATACAAAAAGAATCTCTCTGTTAAAAGGATACTTGGAGTCGGGAGAGGAGAGGTTCACGGATGCACAGAAGAATTTTTTGATCGGGCGATACGAAAGTCTAAAGACCCCTTTTTATTATGAGTATACAGACGGGTGGGAGGCATTGCTGCAAAATATATCGACGTTTATTTTGATGTTGGCATTAGTGATCGGCTTTTTGGTGTCGGGTATCTTTTCGGACGAATTTCAAACAAAGGCGGATTCAATTTTTTTCTCATCAAAATTGGGAAGAAATAAAGCAGTTGTCTCGAAAATAAGTGCGGGATTCTTGATTACGACAGTTCTTTATATCGTTTTTATTATTTTATATACTGTAATTTTACTTCTGACATTGGGGGCGGATGGAGCGAATTGTCCGATTCAGTTTGATCTGTGGAGAAGCGCTTATAATGTTACTTTTTTTCAGGCATATCTTCTTATTATTGTTGGTGGTTATGTGGGTACATTGTTTGCCGCGCTCCTTTCTATGATTGTTTCGGCGGCATCGCGGTCGACTGCAACGGCGATAATTGTGCCATTTGTGATTTTGTGTGCGTTTCCTTTTTTAAGCAGGATCATCACATTGCCGGGAATCTGTTCCTTCTTTCCAGATCAGTTGTTGGAGATATACTTGGACATTAAAGAGTTTGACCTTGTAGAATTGGGTGGAAAGGTAATGAGCGTGGCGACTGTTATTATCCCGTCTTATATGGTGGTGTGTATCTTTTTGTTACCGATGCTGTACCATGTTTATGGGAGGGCGGAGATAAAGTAAATCCAGTTGTTCTTTCGTTTTCTGTTTGACTGGTCTGTGAGTGGAATCTCGGTGGAAGGAAAGATGCTGAAAAGGGCGATCGCTGATTTTTTTTGGTTTTGTTTTGTGTGAGCTTATGTATCTTGTACATGTCAGAGTTTTTATGGTATTCTTATCTTTAGATATGGAAGAGATACAGGAGGTAGAATGCAGTGCGGAATAAAAGAGTATATTTGATAAAAGAGTTATTGTCGGAATTACCGCAATATAAAGATTTGGATATTCCGGACAACACGGAGGAACAGAAGAAACTTCTGAGAAGTCTTATGAATATACGTCCCCCTCGACCGATTGGTGAAGAATTTCTGAGAGTGCAGGACGAGTATTTACGTGCAGAGGTTGAGGAAAAAGGGATTACCGACAGTGATACATTGCCGGTATCTCCAGATCATAACCGTCTTGTTCTCTGGCGTGGAGATATTACCACATTAAAGGTGGATGCGATTGTAAATGCCGCTAACAGTGCGCTGAGGGGATGTTTTGTACCTTGTCATTCCTGCGTGGACAACATCATTCACAGTGTCAGCGGTATTCAGTTACGATTGGCCTGTGATAAACTGATGACAGAGCAGGGATATGACGAACCGACGGGAAGGGCAAAGATTACGCCGGCATTCAATCTTCCGTGTCGTTATGTGCTGCATACGGTCGGTCCGATTGTACATGGACAACTTACGGAACAGCATTGCAGGCAGCTTGCGGATTGTTATCGGTCATGTATGGAGCTTGCCGCTGACAGCGGATTAAAAAGTATTGCTTTCTGCTGTATTTCCACAGGGGAATTTCATTTCCCACAGGAAAAAGCGGCTGAAATTGCAGTGCAGACCGTCACAGAATTTTTACAGAGAGACTCACAGATAGAGAAAGTTATTTTCAATGTGTTTAAACAGGAAGATTATGATATTTATCGAACAATCTTATATACTTGAATCCTCTTGACTCTAACGTAACGTAATAGATTAAACTGGAATTACACGGGAGGGATACATTATGAGAACAGTAAAAGAAGTCAGCAAAATCACAGGTGTTAGCGTGCGCACACTACATCACTATGATGCAATTGGGCTTTTGAAACCTACGAAAGTAACCGAAGCAGGCTATCGAATGTATGACGATACAGCGCTTAGCCGTTTGCAAAATATTTTACTGTTTCGTGAATTACAGTTTCCCTTAAAAGATATCAAAATAATTCTGGACAGCTCTGATTTTGATCCGTCAGAAGCAATTGCTCAGCAAATTGAGTTGTTAGAGTTACAATATAAGCGTATAGGGGAACTTCTTACCTTTGCCCGTGAAATTCAAAACAAAGGAGTAACAACGATGAATTTTGATGTTTTTGACAAAGAGGAAATTGAAAAGTATAAGGCTGAAGTCATAGCAAAATGGGGAGATACGAAAGCGTATCAAGAGTACAAACAAAAGGATATTGCTAAAAATGAAGGTAACTATAGCAAGATTGCGGAAGAGCTGATGACAAGATTTTCAGAATTAGGTGGCTTAAAACATTTAGCTCCCAATTCCGGGGAAGTACAAAAGAAAATCTCGGCATTGCAGAAATTTATAACCGATTACTACTATGTATGCACCGATGAGATCCTTAATGGATTAGGGGAAATGTATATAAAGGATGAACGCTTTCAGAAAAATATCGACAGGGCAGGTGGAGAAGGGACTGCTGAATTTGTCAGTCAGGCTATTTCGGTGTATTGTTCTCATTGAGAAGAGCGTATTAGATGAGAAAGAACCTGTGCTAAGATTCTTAGTCTTTCTCATTCTTAATCCATCTCTCGTAAATCGCTATCCCGGACAATACACTTGTCCGGATTGTTCGTTGCTCTTTCTTTTCGGGCAAGGCTGTTAAGAAAACTGTTCACTGTGGATTCCGATCATTCATTACGATTGACGGAACTGTTGTCGCATAGCTGACGGAAGATGGCTGCCGCAGACATAGGGGGATAGTTCGTTTTCAGATATCTGATCTATTCCTCAAGATCTATCCGTTTGGATGGAGTGCACCACGTGCAGAAGCCGCACTTTTCTTAAGTATAAGAGGAAGCAGATGTGTTTTCCTGTAAGGCTATGTGGGTGTTAGAAACAGGATATTTAGAGTCTGCCTTATCTGATGAACTGGTTCCTGAAAAAAGAAAAACACTGCTTTACGAGACGGGGAGGGAAGGATAATTCGATACGGAAAGAACGGATTTTCTGCATACAATATATAGCGAAATGCTTTACAAATGCTGTAACACGTGATATGCTCGTAATATCAAAAAGGAAGAGGTGATATATAATGGCTCAGATTAGTTTGCGCATAGAGGATGATGTAAAGAAAAAGGCAGAGCAGGCATGTGCCGATATTGGCATGTCTTTATCTACGGCTATAAATATTTATCTAAAAAAACTGGGAAGAGAGAAGCGAATACCGTTTGAAGTATCTGTTGATCCGTTTTATTCGCAGGAGAATATGACCAGACTTAGGGAATCTGTAGCGCAAATGGAAGCGACAGGTGGTACGATAC
>JAAVXR010000068.1 GCA_022790755.1 Hespellia sp.
CAGGTTCGAGCCCTGTAGGTCCCATTCTGTAATAAATAGATATTACAGATATGCCGCAGTGGCGGAACTGGCAGACGCCCGGGACTTAAAATCCCGTGGGTAGTGATACCCGTACCGGTTCGATTCCGGTCTGCGGCATTAATAAAAAGTGTTTCAAATCCTTATAAATAGGGGACTTGAGACACTTTTATTTTTCTTAAAAAGTTGTGTAAAATTATTTTGCTTGAATCACCGCGATCACGAGCTAAAAAATATCCTACGTCTTATCAGACCCAGCTTAAACTGTCATCTTATCCTCGACGAACTCCCGCATCCCCTGGATGATCAGCCAGACAGAAGTTGCCCCAGCATCCTGATGACCAATTGCTCTTTCCATCAGGGCTTTTGCGCGTCCGAATTTTGCCTGATAATTTTTCGTGTTTTCTACGCCCTGTAGAGCGGCGTCCTCAGCGGCTCTTAACATTGCTGCCAGGCCCTTATCGCAGTATGATTCCATTGCTTCCACGGCAGGAAGAAGTGCGTCAACCATTGTTTTATCGCCTATATCGGCCTTTCCTCTCTCCTGAATAGCCGCAAGGCTCTTTCGCTCCATCAATGCGAGCTCCCTTGCGGAGATTTCGGATTTTGCATTCATATCTTTTGCTCCTGCGAAATACAAACAACCAAAAATCACGCCGGAAGCGCCGCCCATGGAAAGAAGCATAGATTTTCCGGCCGCCTCAAATATCGCGTAGACGTTCGTCTCAGCTTCCATCTTCAGGAGCTTTTTCTTAACTTTTTGCATTCCACCGGCCATTCCGATTCCATGATCTCCATCACCAATGGCACTGTCAAGCTCTGTCAGATATGGTTTCTTTGCGATGATTTTATCTGCAATGTAGAGTAACATGTTTCTAGTGTCCGCGGCCGAGAGTACTGTGAGTTCACCCTTTTTACTTCTGACAATTTCTGAAGCGTCTATATCATTTTCATCGAATTCAGGTTCCGTTTCTATACTGGTTCCCATTTCATTTTCATCTTCATCTATTCCAACGCCTGTCAGCTCTCCTTTTGCATAGAATGGGCAATAGCACGGCATGTCATAATACCTTTTCAGCTCTTCATCCAGTGTGAGTAGTGTGATGGAAAATCCGCCCATTTCTTGGCTCGTACAATAATTGTTAAGGTCAGTGTCGTGTACCTTGATTCCATCCCTCGAAAGAAGCTGTTTTATTTTACGATAAACGATTGCCAGTTCCATAATCGTGGTGGAGCCAAGACTATTTACTAGAACACAGACTTCATCTCCAATCTTTAAGTTGGCATCTTCCATAATCTGAGAGTACATTTTTTTTGCCAGTACGTCTGCATCCTGCCACTCGGTACGAAAGACTCCTTTTTCTCCGTGAAGCCCCATACCATATTCAATCTTGCCCTCCGGCAATTCGAAAATTGGCTTATCAATTCCTGGCAGTTGGGCGGGTGCTGTGGCAACTCCAATGGATCTGGTGTTATCCCTTGCTTTTTCTGTTACCCTGGTTACTTCTTCCAGACTCAAGCCTGCATCGCATGCGGCACCAGCGATTTTCACCACAAATACATCTCCAGCAATTCCACGGCGATCTTTGATTCGATCCTTCGGTGCAGAAACTACATCATCGCGGACGCGAACGTGGGCGGTGGCAATTCCATCATCATTCAGAAACTCTTCACCCATATCAAAATTCAGATTATCTCCAGCATAGCAGCCATATACGAAGATCACACCTTTACCTTGATCTACTGCTTTTGCTGTCTCATAAATGGTATTTGGATCGGGGGATGCAAAAATATTCCCGCACGCTGCCGCATCGGCAAGTCCCCTTCCCACGAAACCAGTGAATATCGGTTCATGTCCACTGCCTCCGCCAATGACAAGAGCGACTTTATCCTTTCTTCTTTGCTTTGAAATAACACCGTTTACACGTGGATGCTTTTCATAGTACCTGTTGTATGCACTGACAAATCCTTCCATCATCTCTGATACAACATGGTCTGGCGAGTTGATTATTTTTCTCATTACTCAACCTCCTTTCGTTTCCTGGTTGTAAAATTTGGGGAATAAGTTTAAAAATTTCCAGATTCTCGGAACTTATCAATATTATACCATGCCCCAATGTGTTAGAGAATCTTTTTTCACTCGACAACAAAAAAAGACTTCTGCACAAATTACTCTGTGCAGAAGTCCGTTTCATACATCATTTTCCCGAATTGAACCACCCATATAGCAAGTTGCGTGCGATCTCTCAATCCTAGTTTGCTCAATATACTACTCAAATAATTTTTGACTGTATTTTCAGTAATGAAGCTTCTGTGCAATTTCCTTGTTGGATAGGCCATTTCCCACTTGTTTTATGACTTTCCATTCGGGGTTTGAAAGCTCTTTTACCTGTTCTTTATGGATCGGAATAGATTGATCTGCACGCGCCATTTTCGAAAATAATTGGAGAAAAATGGCGGCAATAACCGGATGCATTACAGTTTGTCCATTGTAGACGGAGTCAATCGCTGATACAAGTTCATCCATAGAGACTCCTTTTAGCAGATAACCGTTGACCCCGTTTTTAAATGCATGGAATACAAAATTGTCATTCTCGATTGTTGTCAGAATAAGAATCTTGATCTGAGGATACTGTTCTTTTACAATCTTTATGCATTGGATTCCATCTATTTCCGGCATCCGAATATCCATCAGTATCATATCAGGAATCTTTTGCCGGATATGGTCAAGAATCTCTTGACCGGTTGAAACGCTGGCTATCACAGACAGATTGTCTTGGTTGTTCAGGGTGATTTCCAAGCTCTGACGAATCAAGGTTTGACTGTCCGCTATTAAAAGTTTAATCATATAGTTTATGCTTTTGCTTTTGAGTTCTTCACATAATCAATAAATACTGCCAACAGGATTACGACACCTTTTACAACATCCTGCCAGAAGGAATTGACGTTCAGTAGGTTCAGTCCGTTATTAAGAATACCTATAATCAATGCGCCGATAATGGTACCGCCGATTTTACCAGAACCACCAGACATGGAAGTACCACCTACTACAACCGCTGCAATCGCATCCATCTCGGCTCCCTCACCTGCTGTAGGCTGCCCGGAATACATACGGGATGCCAGAATAATACCAGCCATACCAGCCATTACACCGGAAAATGCATGAACAAAGAATTTAACTTTTGCAACTTTAATACCGGAAAAAACGGCTGCCTGTGCATTTCCACCTACGGCATAAATATGACGGCCCATTTTTGTTTTATTCATGATTAAAGCTGTGATAATCAGTACGATAATCATAATGATAACAGGAACAGGGACAAATCCCACATATCCGGCACCGATGAATTGCCATTCTTTTGTTACGACACGCACTGGAGAACCACCTGTATATACTTTTGCCAGGCCTCGGGCGATATTCATAGTGGCCAGTGTCACAATAAACGGCGGGATCGTTGTGGTACTGATCACAAAACCGTTAAATACACCAATGATAAGACCGATCAGTACACCCACTACCAGTGCAACAGCGATTGGCAAGCTGTAACGTGATACACAGCCGGCTGCGAGTACGCCTGACAATGCGATGATAGAACCTACCGACAAGTCGATACCGCCCAAAATGATTACCATAGTCATACCACATGCCAAAAGCATGTTTGTGGAAATCTGACGTAATACATTAAATATGTTCTTTGCTGTTAAGAAAGATTTGCTTGTTGCTGGAAATATAGACAAAAATACAGTCAATATCAGGAAAGCAGCGATGATACCCATGTTTTCTTTAAAGAAAACAACCGCTTTATTTTGTTTATTCATTTGTTTTCCCTCCTCTAAAAATCGAAATATTATATTCTCTTAATTAGCTGCCAATTGCATAATGGCTTCCTGTGTTGCTTTGGTATGATCCAGACATCCGGCTACTTTACCTTCCGCCATGACATACACACGGTCACTCATATTAATTATCTCCGGCAGCTCTGAGGAAATCATGATGATGGACATGCCTTCCTTTACTAACTGGTTCATAATCGCATAAATCTCTGATTTTGCGCCTACATCGACTCCACGTGTTGGCTCATCAAGAATTAAGATTTCCGGATTCGTAGCCAGCCAACGGCTGATCATTACCTTTTGCTGATTTCCACCGGACAGGTTACCGATTACCTGTTCTTGAGACGGTGTCTTCGTGGACATCATATCTATATATTTCTGAGTTACTTCCACTTCTTTTTTGTCGTCAACCGAGATACCATGAATGAACTGCTCCAGAATCTCTATTGTCGAATTGAACTTTACGCTTTGAACACCATATAGTCCTTCCAGCTTTCTGTCTTCTGGAACCAGTGCAAGTCCATGTTTGACTGCATCTACCGGATTGCTGATATGTACCTGGTTTCCGTTTACATAGACCGTTCCCTGACTGTTTGGGGTTAAACCAAAAATACATTTCATTGCCTCACTTCGGCCGGCACCCACCAGACCTGCAAAGCCGACGATCTCGCCCTTATGTACTTCGAAACTTGCATCTTGTACCATTTTACCATCTGAGATGTTTTCGCATTTTAATACAACTTCGCCGGGAGTTAGATAATCTCTTGTATAATAGTTGGTAAGCTCACGACCAACCATTAAGGCAATCAATTCGTCCTTGTTTGTTTCTTTTACTACTTTGGTATCTACGTATTGGCCATCTCTCATAACTGTCACTCTGTCGCAAATCTCTTCCAGTTCGCTCATCTTATGTGAAATATAGATGATTCCGACCCCTTTTGCAGTTAGATTGCGCATTGTTTTAAACAGAAAAGCGACTTCTTTATCAGAAATAGAGGAAGTAGGCTCATCCATAACCAGAATCTTAGATTGATAGGAGATTGCCTTAACGATTTCAACCATTTGCTGCTGTGCAATGGTTAAATCTTTGATCAGTGTATCTGCGTTTATATTCATTTCATGTGCATTCAGTAATTCCTGCGCACTTTCTGTCATTTTTTTGCGATCAGCCAAAATGCCATTTCCGTGTTCTCTTCCCAGAAAGATGTTTTCAGCAACCGTCATGTAAGGAACTAAGACTAATTCCTGATGGATAATTGCAATTCCATTTTTCTGAGCATCTTTCACTTCATGAATTTCGACTTTTTGGCCGTCAATATAGATTTCACCCTCATCAGCGGAATAAATGCCGCCTAAAACTTTGATCAGGGTTGATTTTCCTGCCCCATTTTCTCCCAGAAGTGCGTGAACCTCTCCTGCTTTCAGCTCATAATTTACATCATTCAGTGCATATACACCTGGAAACCGTTTATGTATATGGCTCATTCTCAGTAAAACATTCTCATTCAAATTATCACCCACTTACCTTTATTGAGTTATTTTTATTAAAAAAATGTCCCTCCCTCAAGAGGGAGGGAGAGATTTTATTACCTTTTGCTACTGTCCAAATCCTCTATCCTATTATTGGATTATTGCCATCCGTCAGTACCATATTCCTCTACGTTATCTGAAGTAATCAAGAATGTCTCAACAGGATATCTGTCGTCAACTTCTTCACCATTCATAATCTTGTACATCAAATCAACAGAAGTCTCAGCGATAGCTACTGGAGATTGTGCTCCACTACCTTCGATCAGGGACTCGCCGGAAGCTAATTCAGATTTGATATCCGGAGAACCATCTACACCGTAGATCATGCAGTCTGTTAAACCTGCTGCATTTGCTGCTGCCAGTGCGCCAAGAGCTGTCGGATCATTTCCACCGAAGATAGCAACTACGTCGCTGTTTGCCTGTAACAAGTCTTCTGCAATACCCATAGATACTTCCAGGTTTCCTTTTGCATCCTGCTGAGCTACAATCTCAAAACCTTTGCCTTCGATTGCATCAAGGAATCCATTGGTTCTGTCTACTACAGAGTTCATTGTCGGGGAATCAAGAACGATAATTTTTCCACCGTCTGGGCACTTCTTAACAAGGTCTTCCCCACAAACTTTACCAGCGTTGTAGTTATCAGATCCTGTATATGTAGCTACATAAGACATATCTGCAACTTCTGTATCGAAGTTAACGATCGGTACCTCAGCTTCTTTTAACGCATCCAGTGCCGGAAGGATACCTTCTGCTTCTGCAGGATTCAGGAAAATTCCGTCCATTCCCTGTGCGATCATATCTTCGATCTGTGTGATCTGAAGAGATACGTCATTTGCAGGGTCGGTTGTGATCAGTTTGTCACCGTTTGCTTCTACTTTCTCTCTGATCGTAGCTTCGATGGTTACGAAGAAGGGGTTTGTCCCATCCATACAGGTATAACCGAATGTTTTTGCTTCGCCGTCGTCAGCAGCATCAGAATCGGTGCTTTCTGTCTCGGAATCGGAAGCCGCCGGGGTGTCTCCACCTGAACTACATCCCATCAGCATAGTACCTACCATTGCAATACTGAGTATTGCCGCTAAAAGTTTTCTTTTCATACACTAATCCTCCTTGAAACTATTATTTAGATACTAGCCCTATTATAGCTTTTTATTCAGAAGATCACACCTATCTTTTGTAATGGGATTTATATTACATTTGTCATAATTCTTCCTTTTTCTTACAAAAAGTTCGTTTTTTTGCACAAAAAAGTGCATATGCACACTAAATTTTTCGTTTGTTTTGTGACGCTGTGAAAAAGAAGCATTATATATTTTTCATTAGCAAATTTTATACCTAGATGCCAGAAAAGCATTGTTTGTTGTTATTCTTTTGTTTTAAATATTCGATTCAAAGTACCAATTTGAACCGCCCAGATAGCCAGTTGTGTCCGGTCTCTGAGATTTAGCTTTTTTAGAATGTCACTCAGACTGTTTCGAACGGTTCCTTCAGATAGATTGAGTTCACTGGCGATTTCTTTGTTGGATAACCCGTGTTCTAACAGAGCAATGATCTGCCATTCTGTCTGCTTAAGATTTGTGACGTGTCTTGTATCCGCCTGAATGGTATGATTGGACTGCGTCATTCGGGAGAACATAGTTACCATTTTGGATGCAATCATTCCGTGAATCATGGCGCCTCCCTGATGAACTCTGCGTATGGCGTTTGTCAGCTCTTCTGTTGATATTTCTTTCAGAAGATAACCTTTGGCCCCATACTTTATCGTATTGAAAATATATTTAGGGTCGTCAGATGTGGTTAAAATAATGACTTTAATGTCGGGATAGTTTTCTTGAAGGGTTTGTAGACAGGCGAAATCATCCGATTCCAACATACAGATATCTATCAGCAGAATATTTGGGTTTCTTTTCTGTACAGCACGCAATATGTCTGAACTATTTTCGACTGTATCAATTACCTGGATGTCTTGTTCTAAATTTAGAACCGTCTGAAGGCTCTGCCGAACCAATTCCTGATTATCTGCAATTAGTACATGAATCATTTTGTCTGTCCTCCGTCTGAGTAAATTGTATACTGCGGACAATTGTTTTGTCAAATTCATTTTCACAAGGGGTTTTATTGCCCGGATTCTTGCAAAAAGGAGGGTTTTATTTTATACTAAGCTCGGCAGAAAATAGAAAAAGGAGACGCTTATGGATCGAGAGTTGAAAAATAAGAAAACAGAAAAATTATTGGTTATACTTCTGGTTACATCGGTGATTCTGTTAATTGTGGCGGCCAGTGTGATTGGTACATTACTCTATAAGAATAAAACCCGATTGGACCGGTGGGAAAAACAGAGGGAAGAGTATCAAGAAAAAGATGTATCATACAAGATACCCGCCGGGTATGAACTGAATGACAGAGCGGATACAAGCTTCTGCTAGGAAAGATTTCCTGCAGGAGCTTGTATATTTTTATGTGTATTTTCGGATTCGCAAGTCGACACCAAGTCGATCTGCCAGTTCTTGGCTAGCTTTGATATCCTCCGGGGACAAGACGTCTACAATCGAAAATTTTACATTTGGAATACATTTTTGGCATTCCACTGCAAATTGTAGCATCGCCTCGAAAGCATCCGGGAACTGTGGACGCGTGATCTCCTGGTAGGCTTCTTTTGTCGGAGCATTTAAACTGATGGAGATGGAGTCCACGACTTCTGCCAGCTCTGGGACAATGTTCTTTTTGTGGTAAAGGTTTGCCAGTCCATTCGTATTGACGCGGATAGAAACGCCAAATTTTTCTTTTGCATATTTTGCGGAAGCAATCAGAGATTCTAATGCGCAGGTTGGCTCGCCATATCCGCAATATACAAGTTCCTGATAGTTGGTAAAATCAAATGCGTCCATGGCCTGCAAGATTTCATCCAGGCTGGGGTCTGCCTTATGCCATAGCATTTTTGCTTCACCGACACTGTCTCCATGGTTGCGAATGCAGAATTTACAGTTACAGTCGCATTTGTTTGTAATGTTCGCATAGACTTGCTTGTGATAAGTATATAAAATATCTGACATGATGATTGAATCTCCTTCTCTTTGCAAAATGGTAAATCGGATAATTATCGGAGTTGTCCGTTTCTGGACAGCATTTTTTGGGTTCTTGCTTTCATATGAGCTTTGTCAAGTGCCAGCGCCAGTGCGATAAATATGATGGCGCTGCCCCCGGATTGTACGGCGCTTCCAGAGAGTGATGCGATAGGAGATAAAAAGGAACCAAACAAAATCCCCTCTGCCAGATAATAGCCGGCGGCAGACAGGAGCGCGGCGATAAATGGGGCGGCGATATTGCGTGTGCAAAGGATTTTGCCAGTTTTGCTGGTAAATAGAAGCGTAATCAGCATTTTAATTATAATTGTTGCAGGCATCCACATGGGGGCTGTCAGAAGGTCGGCCAAGCCTCCGCCGATAGCGGCGGCTGCCAGTGCATAAGGGCGGGGCAAAAAAACGGCCGCTACATAGATCAGTGTATCACCGAAATGAATATATCCGCCATTTGCTCCATAAGGAATATGGCAGATATATGCAGTCATTAGAGTAATCATTGCTGCAAAAAGCCCGGTAAGTGTCAATTTGGAAGTATTCTGTTTCATGATGTAGAATCTCCTTTCTGAGTGAGCATCCAGAGATATTGCTCGTAGTTTATGCCATCATTGCGCGGAATGTGCTCTTTTGCAGAGTCTGAAATCCCTTGCTGGATAAATTTACCAGCCAATGAGATCAGCGACAGAGCGTCGTCTCCACGAGCGATTCCGCCGGCTAAAATGGAAGCAAAAAGGTCGCCGGTTCCGGAATAACTTTCACCGACATAGGGGAAAGAAATCATTTGGCATCCTTTTTGAGTAAGATATAAATTTCCCATTTGTGGTTCGCCGGTTTTGGAATCGGAAAATTCGATTCCGGTAACGATAATGTTGTTTGGACCATGTTCCATAAGCATTAGTGCCTGACGGTAAATCTGATTTATAAGATGTTCAGGTTCTGTACAGTTTTCGAAAGTTTTATAATCTGTGTCCGTCAGGAGACAGAATTCGGTCAGGTTTGGCGTAATATAATCAGCCTTTTGCACCAGTTCCTTCATCAAGTTGCAAAGAGTTGGGGTAAACATCGCATAAGGCTTCCCATTATCACCTAAGACCGGGTCCACCAAAAGAAAAGTGCCTGGCGTCTGAAACGTATCCAAAAATTGAAAAATGTGGTGGATCTGTGCTTCACTTGCAACAAAGCCAGTATAAATACCATCAAATACAACCCGTAACTTTTCCCATTCTTGTCGGAAACGCTCCATCTTATCTGTGTAATCATCACAAAAATAGGTGGGATAACCCGTTTGCGCGCTCAAAATTGCAGTGGGAAGTGGACAAGGTTGAACACCCATAGCGGCAATCGTCGAAATTGCAGCCGTCAGTGAACATCGGCCAAAACCGGATAGATCATTGATCAAAGCAATTTTTTTTGTCATGATAAAATAAACTCCTTTTTCGTAAGATAGAATAACACAAAACTGGTCATGTAAAAATGACCAGTTTTAATGATTTTAACCAGACCAGATAACAATTATTGATCTTTTTCTTTTGTCAGAGTCCAGACATCCAATCCATTGACTTTGATATGGTCATCTACAGCAATGACAAGGCATTGACGACCGTCGATGACACGTGTTTCAATTAGGTCTGTGCGTTCTGGATTGACTTTGATCTGGATATCCGGAGTATGGATTTCAAATTGACGTGGATTGGTGATGTTGGAAGCCAAAAGAGAAGTTTGTTCTCCAGCCACAGTCTCATATTCTTCGTCAAAGGAGACCATCTTATCAGAAGGGATTCCACTGTGTTCCAGCAAGCGTTTGACGTCCGGTTTGGAAAGTGCCAACGGTTCAGGTTCGTCCTTATTCGCCTCCAGCATTTCATTTAGATTTTCATGAATATTTCGAACGATTTCATAGCTCCGGTCCTCGCCGAGGGTTTCCGCAATCAGAGTTTGGAATACTTCTTTTTGATCTTTGGAAGAGAGTGGAAGTTGACAGCCAAGTACCTCCTCGATGAAAGAAAGCTGTAATTCCTCGGGCTTTTTTGAATAATAAAGAGTTCCATGGATATCTGTGGAGCGATCCTGGAAAAGAGGGAAAAGGAAGCCTTTTTCAGGGGCACCTACGATCCAGTCGCGATTTCGATCTTCTATGCTGTTTTTTTCTGCGTTATAGCTTAACGCTGCTTTTGACAGACTGACAGGACAGATGCTGCACATGAGATACTCGTATACTTCATCCGAGGCGTCAAACATTTCCATTCCGTCGGAAGATTTCCCTGGAATATCGTAAGCAGAATGAATCAGGATGATATAGTAGTTTTCAGGAGTATCATAGAAATCAATTACTTTTTGGTAGAATTCCTGCAATAAAAGCTCATCTTCCAATCGACTGTTTCGCAGACGCAGGAGAAAATTCTGTTTGCCACCTTCTTTTTCAGCCTCCAGTGGGAATTCCATGTTGATCAGATTCCGACCGATGGTCCCAGATAACGTTTTTTTGAAAATATCAAAATATTTAAAAGCTTCTTCTTCTGGCAGTGATAAAAAGGCTTCTTTAAATTGGACTTTGATTTCTTTATCTGCATCGACATAACAGCCGCAAATACGGGTAATTGCACAGTCCTTTGGAGAAAATTGTCTTCTTATTTCTAATATTTCTTTTTTATTCATGATATGTAAGACCCTCAATTCTTTTTTATATTGGGCTTTATTATACTGAATTCCAAGAAAAACGGCAAGTGGGATTTTGCTTCCGCAGAAAATAAAAATGTCGAGATTAACACTTGACATTTTTGGAGAAATGCTATAGAATTATTTTTGCTGTAAAGATGTAATCATTTATAGTGAATGTGCGCGTAGCTCAGCTGGATAGAGCGTCTGGCTACGGACCAGAAGGTCGGGAGTTCGAATCTTCTCGCGCACGTATAGCCCGCAGGACGAAGGTCTTGCGGGTTTTTGCAATGTCGTTTTATGTAATGTATAGCCTTGTTTCATTCGGACGTTGAGATTCTGAGGATAAGTTTCTCAACGTCCGAATGATCGAAAAAGCAGCCAATTAAATTGGTCGGAACAAGTGACGCGGGATACCGTCAACCATGACAGGGGAGACATCGCCCTGAATCAACGGGCGTACATAATTGATAAATTCATCGGTCACGTAAGTGCCGTCTTTTGTCACCCATTCTCTTGGAACCAATTTCTCATCATTTGCTATTTTGTGGACGTCCTTTACTTCCGTACCACTTTGATAAGGATCATCAGAAAAACGGTCAATAACGACCATCTTGCCGGTATCACCTTCATCGGCCGCTTTGACGGCAGCACCGCCTACCTGATAGGCCTCCAGGATGTCTACCCGTGATGCGGAATGAGAAGCTGCTCGTTGTAAAGTACTCAGTTCGATTGCACGGGTCTTACAGCCGATTTCGCCAGCAATAAAATTAGACAGATAACTGGCAGTACCAGAGAGTTGTTTGTGTCCGAATGCATCTACAAAATCAACGCTGGTTCCCAATTCGCAGACATAACGCCCATCCTTTAATTTGATGCCTTCCGAAATGGCAATGACAACGGAAGATTTCTTTTCCAACAGTTTTTTGACACGTGACAGGAATTGATCCAGATCAAATGGGAGTTCCGGCAGATAGATCAGATCTGGACCCTCGCAGTCTTCCCCTTTTGCGAGTGCGGAGGAGCCAGTCAGCCATCCGGCATTTCGTCCCATAATTTCTACAATCGTAACCAATCCGTTTTCGTATTCCAGACAGTAGCCGTCTCGAATGATTTCTTTTACAGAGGTTCCAATATATTTGGCGGCACTTCCGTATCCAGGCGTATGGTCGGTCAGCGCCAGATCGTTGTCGATGGTCTTTGGGCAGCCGATGAAACGGGCCGGATATCCGGTGACGATCGCATAGTCGGATAATTTCTTGATGGTATCCATGGAATCATTTCCACCAATATAAATGAAAGCTTCAATCTCCAGTTTGTCCAAAATAGAAAAAATCTTTTTATATACGTCTTGATTTTCATGGATCTCAGGAAGCTTATACCGGCAGGAGCCCAGAAAAGCAGCCGGGGTTCTTTTTAAAAGTTCTGCATCCAGGTCATTGGTGATATACTGAGACAGATCCAGGTATCGCTCATCCAGTAGACCCTGGATTCCATATAACATTCCATAAACCTTTTTGGCGCCACGGTCTTTGGCGGTACGGTATACACCGGCAAGACTAGAATTAATGGCGGCAGTTGGGCCGCCAGATTGCCCTACAATGACATTTCCCTTCATTACTATGATTCCTCCATTTTTATTGAAATTTACTGAAACAGAATAAAAGCATTGTTGTCTGATCCGTATGATTTTATGTGAAATGACACATATTTTATAAAAGGACAGTCAACATTGCTTATTAAAGAACATTTTAGTGTATTCTGTTTCGTTTGTAAATGGAAAAATGAATTTGCAAAAGAATCTGATGGGAAAAGGGTAAATTTATAGTGTAGATATAGAGATTTCTTAAGAAATGATTATAATTGTGTCGATTTCTTGCGAAATAGAAGGAAAAATGGTAATATAGATTAAGTTTGTACAAAAAATGGAATTACAGAAAACAGTAATTTCAAATTCAGAATAAAAATATAATACGTTAAATCAGAGAAAGGGTAATTGTAACAATGCGTCAAAGAGAAGAACGTGAAGACTACAAAAGAGCACAACAACGCAAGAAACGAAGAAATGGGAGTGGCACTGGAAACGCCACCAGAAGACCTTCCAATAGTAGTTCCCATGCGGGTAAGAATACTGCATCGAAACGAACCAATAAAAAGAATACACAGCATAAAACAAATGCAGGAACCAGACAACAGACGGCAAGAAAGAATCGAATCAGTCGTAATGCTGGTTTGATATTGACGGCTGTACAGGCGGTAGCCAGTCTCATTTTTATGGTGGCATTGTTTATGTTGAATATGCTGCCGATGACATACGTGGCAATCATTGGGGGATTGTTATTTATTTTTTGTGGAATTGTTCTGGCAAGTCAGTTCTTTTCCAAGAAAAACGCAATTGCCGGGAAAGTACTCAGCGTCATCATTTCGTTACTATTGTTTGTCGTTTCGTATTTCCTGTTCAAGGCAAATGGGGCGGTAGCTGAGATCACTGGCGGTGAGTATAAGCTGGATAACGTGGTGGTCGCAGTTATGGCGGAAGATGCGGCAGAAGAGTTGAAAGACGCGAGCGGTTATAGTTTTGGTGTTCAGTATCAGATGAAGGGCGAACAAATTACGGAGACAGTGGAGACCATTGAAAAAGAGCTCGGCGGCGATATCGAGACGGTAGAGTATCAGAGTCTTGCGGAGCAGGCGGAAGCCTTGCACAATGGAGACATTGACGCGATCATTTATAATGAAGGATATACCGGAATTTTGGAGGAAGCGTTTGAGGGATATAGCGAGAATACGAAGGTGATCTATACGCATAGTATCCGGAGTGAAGTAGAGCAGAAAGCAAACGACGTATCCGTGAAAGATGGTTGCTTTAGCGTGTATATCAGCGGAATTGACGTATATGGAGCGATCGAGACGAACAGCAGAAGTGATGTAAATATTATTGCAACGGTGAATCCAGCCACGCATCAGGTTCTTTTGATTACGACACCACGGGATTATTATGTAGAATTCCCAGGTATTACAGGCGGACAGAAAGATAAGCTGACGCATGCAGGTATTTATGGAGTGGATACTTCCATGGCGACTTTAGGTCAATTGTACGATACGGATCTGGACTTTTATGCGAGAGTGAACTTTACCTCGCTGATTGAGATTGTTGACGCATTGGGCGGCGTGGATGTGGAATCCGAATATGGCTTTACGACCAGCGCGGAATCTGGCACCGTAATGAATGTGGCACAAGGAATGAATCATTTTAACGGAAAGCAGGCACTGGCATTCTCCAGAGAACGTATGAATGTGCCGGGCGGAGATTTCCAGCGTGGGAAGGATCAGCAGGCGGTGATTACGGCGATTATTAAGAAGTTAGTTTCGCCCGCGATTCTCACGGGAATCAATGGCATTTTGAACAGTGTCAGTGGAAATGTTGAGACAAACATGTCGGAACAGCAACTTCAGGATCTGATTAAGGAACAGCTTTCCAGCGGTGCTTCGTGGAATATCAAGTCTATGGCGGCGGAAGGAACCGGAGATTCTCAGTATTGCTATTCTTACTCGGGAGCTCCTCTGTATGTGACGCAACCGGATCAAGCTTCTGTGGATGCGGTAAAAGCTGCCATTGATGCAGTGGAAAATGGCGAGATATTGCCAGATTCGGAAGCAACAGAGTGATGCGATGGAAAAGTTGCAGCCGAATGCAAAATACCTGGATATGAGGTGGTAGAAATTGAAAAGTTGGTTTCGAAAATGGGATTTGTCGATTATCTATAAAATTTTGCTTGTATTTTTAGATATTTTGTTTGTCAACGTCAGTTCTTTTCTCGCGTTGTGGGTGCGTTTTAATATGCATATGACAGAAATTCCGATAGAGTATTCGGAATCTGTCTGGGAACTGGCCGTGGTTAATACGATCATGACGCTGATTGTGTATGCAGTGTTCCGGCTTTATACCAGTCTATGGCGCTTTGCAAGTATTAAAGAGCTGATGTATATTATTGAGGCATGTGCGGTATGTATTTTGCTGAATATGCTTGCATATTATCTGACCTATCGTCCGATATACAGAAGTTATTTTGTGATTTATTCTACCTCGCTGTTTCTTCTGACGTGTTTCAGTCGGTTTTCTTATCGACTCATGAGGCTATTATATCGAGGGAATATTCATGGTGGCCATATGCGTCACACTATGATTATCGGAGCCGGTGAAGCGTGTAATGTGGTTATGAAGGAATTGGAACTGAGTACGGAACTGGATGCAAAGATCCGTTGCATTATTGACGACAATCCGCGTAAACGCGGAACGTATATTCATGGAGTGAAAGTGGTGGGGAACCGGGATCATATTCTGGAATATGCCCGTAAATATGGAATTACGGAGATCATTGTAGCGATTCCGAGTGCAGACAAACGGGAACAGCAGAAGATCCTTCAAATTTGCCAGCAGGTTCCGAACTGTGAATTGAAGATTTTGCCAGGGGTGTATCAGTTGGTTAACGGAGAAGTGACGGTTTCCAAATTGCGTCAGGTGGAGATCGAGGATCTGCTCGGACGAAAACCGGTACAGATCACGACGGAGAAGATCGGTCGCTATGTTTCCGACAAAGTGGTGATGGTAACAGGAGGGGGCGGAAGTATCGGAAGCGAGCTTTGTCGCCAGATTGCGGCTAACGGCGTTCGTCAGTTAATCATTTTTGACATTTATGAAAATAATGCGTATGATATACAGCAGGAGCTAAAAGCAGATTATCCAAATCTGGATCTGGTGGTGTTGATTGGTTCCGTCAGAAATGGGCGGAAAGTCAACAGTGTATTCGCCAAGTATCGGCCGGATATCGTCTACCATGCGGCGGCCCATAAGCATGTACCTCTGATGGAGGATAGTCCGAATGAGGCGATTAAAAATAATGTGTTTGGAACTTACAAAGTTGCATTGGCGGCCGACCGGTTTCATGTGGAAAAATTTGTTCTGATTTCAACGGACAAGGCGGTGAATCCGACCAATATTATGGGCGCATCCAAACGGATGTGTGAAATGATTATCCAGACATTCAGCAACCGCTCCAAGACGGAGTATGTCGCCGTGCGTTTTGGAAATGTGTTGGGAAGCAACGGCAGTGTGATTCCGCTTTTTAAGAAACAGATTGAAGCGGGCGGCCCAGTTACGGTGACGCATCCAGATATTATTCGTTATTTTATGACAATACCGGAAGCAGTTTCTCTGGTTCTGCAAGCTGGTGCGAGCGCAAAGGGCGGGGAAATTTTTGTGCTGGATATGGGACAACCGGTCAAGATTGTCGATCTTGCCAAGAACCTGATTCATTTGTCCGGCTATACGCTGGGTAAAGATATAGAAATCAAATATACAGGGCTCCGTCCCGGGGAGAAGCTTTACGAGGAACTTTTGATGGATGAGGAAGGGTTGACAGCCACGGAGAATGAATTGATCCATATTGGAAAACCGATTGATTTTGACGAGGATGAGTTCTTGAAAGATCTGGCTGCTTTGTATCAGGAAGCTTACGCAGAAACCGATCGTATGAAATACATCGTCCACAAGATTGTTCCAACCTATCATTTGCGGGAGGCAGATATTGAACGGGACCGAAAGATTCAGGAGAGTCTGCATGATGAATTTCCGGATGTCAGTTCTGAGCTTCCGAGTGCATTTTTGAGCGGAAGCGTGGCAGACGCAAAGATCGCAGGGAATGCTTCTGCTTTATGACAGTGGTGTTTGGCTTATGCATAGAACATCTTATCGGAAGATGCAGTGAGTTTTTATTTATTAGGAACGAGAAAGGACGGAAGCTATGAAAATTTCGTTTTCGCCACCGGATATTACGGAAGAAGAAATACAAGAAGTGGCTGAGGCACTTCGCAGTGGATGGATTACCACGGGGCCGAGAACCAAGGAATTTGAGCGCCGGATTGCAAAGCGATGTCGGACATCGCGCGCGGCCTGTTTGAGTTCTGCGACGGCGTGTATGGAGATGACGTTACGGGTCATGGGAATTGGGCCGGGAGATGAAGTGATCACGACGGCCTACACTTATACCGCAACCTGCAGTGTGATCTGTCATGTCGGAGCGACGCCGGTTCTGGTGGATACCATGCCGGAGAGTTTTGAGATGGATCCAGATCAGGTGGAAGCTGCCGTAACAGAACGGACAAAGGCGATCATCTGCGTAGATTTGGGAGGCATTGTTTATTCTCAGTATCCATGTATCTTTCAGATCGCGGAGAAAAAGAAAAAAATATTTCAGCCTGCCAATGAGCGACAGAAAGCTTTGGGACGAATATTAGTCATGGCAGACGCAGCACATGCTTACGGTGCCAGTCAGGATGGAAAAATGTGTGGGGAGATTGCGGATTTCACCTGTTTTTCTTTTCATGCGGTAAAGAATCTGACAACCGCAGAGGGCGGTGCGGTAACCTGGTCCGATGCTGTGATACGGGCGGGAATGGACGGTGAAGAGTTGTACAAAGAGTATATGCTCTTATCTTTGCATGGACAATCCAAAGATGCGCTTACGAAGACAAAAGCTGGGGCGTGGGAGTATGACATTGTTGCCCCGCTCTATAAATGTAATATGACCGATGTGCAGGCGGCGATTGGGCTGGTGCAGGACAAGCGATACGATTCAATTCTGAGACGTCGTCGGATTCTAATTGAGCGCTATGATGCGGCTTGGGGAGATAAAAATGTGCAGGTATTGCCTCATTTCAGGGAAAAAAGTGTTTCCAGCGGGCATTTATATCTGACACGTTTGTCAGGAAAATGTCGAGAGGAATGTGATCAGATCATTACGGCTATGGCTGAGGATGGGGTGGCGGTAAATGTGCATTATAAGCCGTTGCCGCTGTTGACTGCTTATAAAAATTTGGGATTTGATATCTCAAATTTTCCAAATGCATACCGTCAATTTGAAAACGAAATCACGTTGCCGCTTCACACATGTTTGACGGATGAGCAGCAGGAGTACGTGATTTCGACTTATCGGAAATATATTTGATTGGAATAGATCAGTATTTGTCTATGAGAATTTAAAGGAGAAAAAGGGTGTTGAAAGAGTGGAAGGATTTGCCAGAAAATATGCGGACAGATGCAGTGAGACCATATTATGATATGTTAGTACGCAGACAGGCAGCCATTGCGCGTAAACGCGCAATGGATGTCGTTTTTTCTCTTGTTTTGTCGCTTCTGTTATCACCAGTGATGCTGGTGATCGCTCTGATGATTAAGGTGGAAGACAGAGGACCCGTCTTTTATCGTCAGGAGAGAATCACGACATATGGAAGGCGTTTTCGAATCTTTAAATTTCGTACGATGATTGTGGATGCAGATAAAAAGGGCCCCTTGGTGACTGGAAAGGCGGATTCTCGCATTACAAAAGTAGGACAAAAGCTTCGAAAATGCAGGCTGGATGAACTGCCGCAGGTATTTAACATTCTCTTGGGAGATATGTCGTTTGTCGGGACGAGACCGGAAGTAGCTAAGTATGTGGATGCTTATACGGAGGAGATGCTGGCAACATTGTTGCTCCCGGCAGGTGTGACTTCTACGGCCAGTATTGCGTTTAAGGAAGAGGATGAATGGATTGCACATTATATGGAAAAGGGAGAGTCCGCAGACGAAGCTTATATCAGACATATCCTGCCAAGGAAGATGCGTTACAATTTGTCATATCTAAAAAGGGCTGGAGTTCTGGGAGATTTAAAAGTGATGATACAGACTGTTTTTGCAGTATTGAGATGAGTTGACGACCTGTTTGTGCTGTGAAACGCGTACAGAATGGAGAAAAGGATGAAAAAAATAGCAATCATTACGATGGGAGTAAAATTAAACGGAGAAAAAGGGTATACAAGATTTGGATATTTGGCTGAATTTCTGACAAAAAAGGGATATCAGGTGGATTTGATTACGACATCCTTTCAACACTGGGAAAAAGCGCAGCGCGACATGAAGAAAATCGAGAAAGATATCGAGGAGGGTATGTATCCATTTGGTCTGCGTTTTATCTATGAACCGGGATATAAGAAGAACGTGGATCTGGCGAGGGTCCGAAGCCATCGGATTGCATCTGCAAATCTGAAGAAAATGTTAGAAGAGAAGCCAAAAGACGGAAAATACTACGATTTGATCTATGCGGAGATTCCGCCAAATGATGTGGCGCGCACGGCGGCAGAGTATGCCAGAAAGCATCGGATTCCATTTGTTGCGGATGTGAATGATCTCTGGCCGGAAGCTATGCGGATGGTGCTGGATGTTCCGGTGCTCAGTTCCATTCTATTTCATCCACTTCAGAAAGATGCTGAGAAAGTATATTCGCTCGTGTCGGGAGTCGTCGGGACTTCCGATGAGTATCGTGACAGGCCATTTCAAAATCAAAAACGTACCGTGCCAAAAATCACGGTCTATGTTGGAAATGAAATTGAAGTTTTTGATAAAGGTGCGGAGGATAATCTAAGTATTGTCCCGAAACTGGATGGTGAATTCTGGGTATCTTACGCGGGAACGATCGGGACAAGTTATGATATTCGTACCATGGTGCTCGCAGGGGAGGAGCTGGCCAATCGCGGCTATTCCAATATCAAAATCAAAATTTTGGGTGGCGGACCAATGAAAGAAGAGCTGGAGGAGCTGGCCAACTCCAGACAGATATACAACGTGGAATTTGTTGGATATGCGCCCTATGGGAAAATGGCGGCTTATCTGAAGCAGTCGGATGTATTGGTCAATTCCTTTGTGAAAAAGGCGCCGCAGAGTATTGTGACGAAGATAGGAGATTATCTGGCAGCAGGGAAGGCGATGATTAATACTTGCATGAGTCCCGAATTCCGCGCAAAAGTAGAACAGGACGGATTTGGGGTAAATATTATGCCTGAGGATGTGAAAATACTCGCGGATGCGATCGTGGATTTATATGAAAATGAGGAGAAACGCTTGCAGATGGGATGCGTTGCGAGGAAGATCGCAGAGGAGCAGTTTGATCGACCGAAGGCATATCAGAAGATTGAGCAGTTAATTGCGGAATTGACAAGAGGATGAGTGGTTGTCCAGGAATGATCGAATGAACAGAAATGAGGATAAAAAGGTGCTATGGAAAAACCGTATTTTAGTATTGTGATGCCGGTTTATAATGGGGAATCCTATGTTGAAACCATGCTCCAGGCAATTCAGAAGCAGACCTACACGGACTGGGAAATGATAGTGGTAGATGATTGTTCCACCGACAGAAGTCGGGAAATTGTACGCCATATGGTGGAACAAGACTCCAGGGTCCGACTGATTTGTATGGAGAAAAATGCCGGTGTAAGTGCGGCGAGAAATCGTGGAATTCAGGAGGCTTCCGGGCAGTATTTGTGGTTTGTAGATGCGGATGATTCGGTGGACGCGGCTCTTTTGGAGATGGTCAGAGAGTCTCTGCAAAAACAGCCTGCGAAATTGGTAATATTTGGGTTGATTGAGGAATACTATGATGCCAGAGATCATATGCAGTACAGCCATAAGGTGTCTCATGAAGAGCGATATTTCCGGACAAAGGAAGCATTGCGTCCGGAGATGATTTATCTGGAACAAGAGACTTTGTATGGATATCCCTGGAATAAAATATATGATCTGGAATATCTGAAAAAGGGGAGGTTTCGTTTTGCTGATTATAAGGAGGCAAAATTTATAGAGGATATCAAATTCAATATTGAATACTGTATGGATATTGATAC
>JAAVXR010000069.1 GCA_022790755.1 Hespellia sp.
ATACCGGGGCGCAGCTGATGGCGGTTGACTGTGGGCTTGTTGTACAAAGAGATGTTCCTATAAATTTGTTTTTTGTGTACTTCAAATAATGATGTATATATAAATCTAGTAAAGCGTCCAATCGTTAATATACAAAATATACCAAGAACCTCAGATTACTCTTAGAATTTTATGAAGATTCTTGACATGCAGCCTAAATTTCTGTAGTATTACATGTAAAACATACAACATACAGAAAATACAAACAGAGAAGGAGAGGTTGGAGAAATCATGGGAAAAGTTATCGGTGAGGGAATTACTTTTGATGATGTTCTTTTAGTCCCAGGGTATTCAGATGTGATTCCGAATCAGGTGGATCTGTCGACATACTTGACGAATAAGATTCGTCTGAATATACCAATGATGAGCGCGAGTATGGATACGGTTACGGAACATAGAATGGCGATCGCGATGGCTCGTCAGGGTGGAATTGGAATCATTCATAAGAATATGTCGATTGAACAACAGGCGCAGGAGGTGGACCAAGTAAAGCGTTCGGAAAATGGTGTGATTACAGATCCATTTTACCTGTCTCCAGAGCACACATTGGCGGATGCCAATCATTTGATGGCGAAATATCGTATTTCCGGTGTACCGATTACGGAAGGGAAGAAACTTGTCGGTATCATTACAAACCGTGATTTGAAATTTGAAGAGGATTTTTCCAAAAAGATTAAAGAATCTATGACCTCAGAGGGTTTGATTACGGCGAAGGAAGGTATTACGCTGGAGGAAGCCAAGCAGATTCTTGCGAAGGCAAGACGTGAAAAACTTCCAATTGTAGATGACAATTTCAATTTAAAAGGTTTGATTACGATCAAAGATATCGAGAAACAGATTAAGTATCCGTTGTCGGCAAAGGATTCCCAGGGACGTTTGATCTGCGGAGCGGGTATCGGTGTTACGGCAAATGTTCTGGAGAGAGTGGAAGAGCTGGTTTGTGCAAAGGTTGATGTCGTTGTAGTAGATTCTGCGCACGGGCATTCTGCAAATGTAATAAAAACTTTGCGTATGATCAAGGAACGTTTTCCGGATCTCCAGGTAATTGCAGGAAATGTGGCGACAGGTGAGGCGGCGCTGGCGTTGATTCAGGCCGGAGCAGACGCTGTGAAGGTTGGAATTGGACCGGGATCTATCTGTACAACTCGTGTGGTATCTGGAATTGGTGTTCCACAGGTGACAGCAATTATGGACTGTTACGAAGTGGCAAAAGAACACAATATTCCGATTATTGCGGACGGAGGAATCAAATACTCCGGAGACATGACAAAAGCGATTGCCGCCGGGGCAAATGTATGTATGATGGGCAGTATTTTTGCAGGTTGTGATGAAAGCCCAGGAACTTTTGAATTGTATCAGGGAAGAAAATATAAAGTATATCGCGGTATGGGTTCTATCTCAGCTATGGAGAACGGCAGCAAAGACAGATATTTCCAGGAGGATGCAAAAAAACTGGTTCCGGAAGGTGTGGAAGGACGTGTGGCTTACAAAGGAATGTTGGAAGACACCGTATTTCAGTTGATCGGTGGTATCCGCTCTGGTATGGGATACTGTGGGACAAAAACGATTGAAGAATTAAAAGAGAATGGAAAGTTTGTGAAGATTTCTGCTGCATCTTTGAAAGAAAGTCATCCACATGATATTCATATCACGAAAGAGGCGCCGAATTATAGTTTGGAAGAGTAGTAAAAAAAATAACATGTGCAGAAAAGCAGGTTCCTCAAATATACCTAAAGGGCACACCGTAATGCATGCGCTGCGCGCGGATAATTAAGGTATACCCAAAGGGCACACCGTAATGCATGCGCTGCGCGCAGGTAATTAAGGTATACCCAAAGGGCACACTGTAATGCATGCGCTGCGCGCGGATAATTAGGGTATATTTTTATAGGACATGTAATTTGTATTGGCGGCGCGTCGCGGCAAGAAGGACGCGCCGTTTATCATTCAGTCATCGACAGTTGAGAGGAAAATAAGGAGTATACAATGGAGAATAGGAGCCGGCATGGAAAGCGTCCGGTGAGACGGAAGACAAAGTACAGGGGTAAAAGAGGAGGAGATAAGAGGGAAAGAGTAGTACTTTACGGAAAAATCGGACTCATTTTACTTTTGCTGCTTACGGTGGTATTAGCAGTCAAGGCCTGTGTGTCGAATTCAAAAAAGTACAAAGAAAATACAGACGCAGAAGTAGATGCTTCCAAGCCGGAGATCGACGTACAACTATTAGATGTGAATGACTATTCTAGACCTGGATATGAATCCAATCGGATCAATGGAATTGTCATCCATTATACGGCGAATCCAGGCGCTACGGCGCAGAATAATCGGGATTATTTTCAAGGATTGAAAGACAGCCATATTACGACGGCAAGCAGTCATTTTATTGTAGGTTTGGAAGGGGAGATTATTCAATGTGTTCCCACATGGGAGATCGCCTATGCGTCAAATGAGCGCAACAGTGACACGGTATCAATTGAATGTTGTCATCCAGATGAGAGTGGACAGTTTACGGAAGATACCTACTGGTCTGTCGTGCGGCTGACGGCGTGGTTGTGTAGAAAGTTTGATCTGGACGAACAAGATGTCATTCGACATTATGATGTTACTGGAAAAAATTGTCCCAAATATTTTGTGGAAAATGAGGCGGCGTGGGAACAATTTAAAGAAGACATCAAAAATGTATTGGAAAGTGAGCCAAAATAAATGTTTGAGAGATTTTATCCGGATGCCTGGTTGGCATCAACATATGTGATTCCTTTTGAAGAAATCTACGATAAAGGGTATAGAGGATTGATATTTGATATTGATAATACATTGGTGCCACATGGAGCGCCGGCAGATCACCGTGCCATAGCGCTGTTTGCACGGTTAAGAAAGATTGGATTTCAGACTTGTCTGATTTCGAATAACAAAGAACCGCGTGTAAAAATGTTTAATCAGGAAATTCAGGCGATGTATGTCTTTGATGCACATAAACCTTCCGTTAAAAATTATATAAAGGCAATGGAAATGATGCAGACGGACCGATCGAATACATTGTTTATCGGAGATCAGCTATTCACCGATGTGTTTGGGGCAAAAAGGGCTGGCATTCGCAGTATTTTGGTGAAACCAATTCATCCAAAAGAGGAAATTCAAATCGTTATCAAACGCAGATTGGAGAAAATCGTACTGTATTTCTATAAAAAGAGGCGAAACAGGATGCTGTTTCCATAAAAAAGGTTGAAAAAAGAATAAAAATATTATAGAATTATAAAGTCGAACAGAGAGGAAAATACGTCTTGATATATTGGCGTATGATATTAGGAGGATTACGCAATGGTTAAAGCAGGAGATTTTAAGAATAATCTTACCGTAGATATTGACGGGACTGCATATATGGTTATGGAGTTTCAGCATGTAAAGCCTGGTAAGGGATCGCCGTTTGTCCGCACAAAGTTAAAAAACATTAAGAGTGGAAGCATTATTGAGAAAACTTTCAGCCCAGACGATAAATTTCCAAAAGCGCATATTGAGAAGAAAGAGATGCAGTATCTTTATTCCGATGGGGAGCTGTTTAATTTCATGGACATGGAGACCTATGACCAGATTGCTCTGAATGCGGAGACAATTGGAGATGCTCTGAAATTTGTGAAAGAAAATGAATCGGTTACCATTTGTTCCTATAATAATGAAGTATTTGCGGTAGAGCCGCCGTTCTTTGTAGAGCTTGTGGTAACAGAGACGGAACCAGGCTTCAAAGGCAATACAGCGCAAGGCGCTACAAAACCTGCTACGGTTGAAACTGGTGCAACTGTAAATGTACCGTTGTTTGTAGAAGAAGGCGATGTGCTGAAGATTGATACGCGTTCTGGAGAATATCTATCACGTGTATAAATCTGTAATAGTTGGACATACTGATAAAGACAGTATTTTCGTTCGTACGATTGCGGGCGGGAGTGCTGTTTTTTTCTTTAGGAAAATGTGAACTTGTTTGCTTCGTTCTTTTTCTTGCAATTTCCAATTTAATCTTTTATAATGAACTTACCATAATATTCATGTCAGGCCCGGAGTCAACGGGCGGAATCTTAATATCTCATTCAAGGTAGATTCTACCGATTTTCAGAGAAAGAATAACAAAACAGAGATGGGCGCTTATAACAGAAAGGAGTACCATGGAGTACGTTGATTTTGTGAGCGTGATAGAAAGAGAAGTAAACACAAGATTGGAGGGAGGTGTATCGGCAAAAGTCAATAAAGTTTTGAAAAATAATGGGACCTGGAAACAGAATATCACATTGAAACGAGCAGGTTGCAGTACGGCTCCCGCCATCTATCTGGAAGAGTTTTATGACTCTTTTTGCAGAGGGAACTCGATTGATTGCGTTGTGGAAGAGCTTCTACATTTTTACGATACATTGGAGCCGACGCCGGAACTGAATCTGGATTTTCTTTCAGATTATACGACAGTACAGCAAAAGATTTTGCCGAAGTTGATTAACCGGGAGAAAAATATTGTTTTGCTTAAAAATGTGCCATTTGTACCTTGGAAGGATCTTGCCATTGTTTTTTATATTTTATTGGATATTTCAGAAGATGGGATGGCAACGGTGTTGGTTCGGAATCGAAACATGCAGGATTGGAACGTGACGATACAGGACATATTTGAAGCAGCTATGCGAAATGGTCCTTGTCTATTGCCCGCCGAATTATTGTCAATCACAGATTTGATAGAGGAATTGGAGGAGAGACGAGAAAAGAGAAGCCGTAGTTTGCTTGAGCGTAATAATGACTCCAGACATGTGAAGGATGAGATGCTCGTGCTCACCAATCAATTCCGTAATTTTGGTGCAGTTTGTATTACATATCCTTGTATGATGGAGATGATTGCAAAGTTATTAGGTGATAGCTATTACATTCTACCGAGCAGTGTTCACGAAATGATTGTGGTGCCAGCGCGCTGTGGAATTGGTTTGGATGAGTTTGCGGAGATGATTTGCGAAATCAATGCAACGAGAGTGGAGGCAGAAGAGGTGCTGTCAGAACATCCCTATTATTATGACAGGAAAAAAGGCGAATTAAGTCTCTAAGAAAATCTTTACTTTTCCGTAAAATTGTGCTAATATTACAAAGATGTTTCTGGACAGTTGATGCAGAGATGTCTTTGTAAGCGTCTGTAGCTCAGGGGATAGAGCACTGCCCTCCGGAGGCAGGAGCGGCGGTTCGATTCCGCCCAGACGTGTTTAACCCGGAGATGGCCAAGCTCCTGACACTTCAGATGATGGTTAACCAGAATCGGTTTGTCAGGGGTTTTCTTTTTGCTATTTCTTGGGTTAGGTTATGTTGTAAATTTCATAAGGAGGTAAGGATGGGACGGTTAAAAAAAGTCGCCGCAGGAATACTGGTCGTATTGACAGTGATGTTGGTGGGATTTATTTTAACCAAAGACAGTGCTACAGTTGCGACTGACACTGACCAAACTGCCGACGAACTGGTCATTCAAACTGCGAAAGACCAGAAAGAACCAAAGAATCCATTGGAGAAAAATCTGTATCCGGAAGTAAACAAGTTGGTACGGCAATATTATTCAGATGTTGCATCTGGGAATATGGAAGATCTTCAGACAATTACCGACGGTATGGAAGAGCGTTTTCAGCAGGAGATTGCAGGCAATCAAAAGTTTGTGGAAGGATATCGAAACATTGATGTCTACACGAAACTTGCTGAGGAAGAGGATGCCTACATAGTGTTTGTGTATTATGAAATGAAAATTCGCGATATTGATACGCCAGTTCCGGGACTTGGAAATTTATATGTGACGCGCAATCCAGAAGGGCGTTATATTGTGGCAAATGGAATTTATGATAGCAAAGCACAGGAGTATGTCCAACAGGTTGCATCAGATGAAGATGTACAAGCATTGGTTTCGGATGTACAGAAAAAATACAGAGAAGTAAAGGAGTCGGATGACACGCTGCGTCTGGCGTTGGATGATCTGCAATCAGCGTACAGCGAGTAAGGAGTTCGAACAGAGGAGAAATGTCAGGGTACAAAAGAGCATTTAGAAAAGCGTTCCCATATACGATACCGGTACTGACCGGATATTTGTTTATAGGGATTGCATTTGGAGTGATGTTTGCTGAGACGGGATATTCCGCGGGGTGGGCGGCATTGATGAGCCTATTGGTGTATGCGGGATCGGGACAGTACCTGGCCGTAAATTTTTTTACGCCGGGTATTTCCTTTGTCCAGATTGTTTTTATGACGTTGATGGTGAATGTCCGCCATGTGTTTTACGGGATTTCTTTATTGGAAAAATTTAATAAAATCGGAAGAAAAAGATGGTACATGATATTTGCGCTTACGGATGAGACGTATTCTCTGCTCTGTACGACAAAGATTCCGGATGATGTGGAGGCAGATAAGTTTTTGTTTTTGATATCTATTCTGGATCAGTCTTATTGGATACTGGGAAGTGTGATCGGCGCTATCGCGAAAAGTCTTCTGCCCATCAATACCGAGGGGATTGAATTCGCGATGACAGCATTGTTTGTGGTGATTTTTGTGGAACAGTGGATGGAAGCTCAGAATCGGATTCCAGCTGTGATTGGTTTGATTGCTGCCATTTTGTGCAGGGTCTTGTTTGGGGCAGGTAGTTTTGTGCTGCCGGCCATGTTGTTGATGATTTCATGTTTGTTTATCGGTCGTCGCCAGTTGGAACATCGGGTAGACCAGAAGAAGGAGGAATCAGCATGCCATTAAGTACGATAGCTTCTCTTTCCATCATTTTCGTTGTGGCTGTCACTACATTTATTACCCGGGTGATTCCGTTTTTGATTTTCCCGCCGGGGAAGCCGATTCCCAAAGTGGTACAGTATCTTGGAGAGGTTTTGACGCCGGCGGTGATAGGAATGCTTGTTATTTACTGTCTAAAAGAAGTAACATTGTTTACAGGGTCTCATGGAGTACCAGAATTGATATCCGTGGCAGTAGTGATTTTTCTGCATATCTGGAAGCGTAACAATCTGCTCAGTATCGGGGTGGGAACCGTTTTATATATGTTTCTGATTCAGAAGGTATTCTGATTAGTTTAGATTGAGTTTGTGTGTCAGAATATAGTGAGTGGCAACGTATTCGACGGCCGAAACGACCAATGTCAGGATACCCGTCAGAGTATAGAAGGTCTGATAGTAATGGCTTGTGTAAGTGATGGAAGCAGTATTTGTTGCTTCGCTCAGATAAGTACTCGGGAATATTTCAAAAGCAAATAGAAACCCGAAGGTGATAATTTCAATCAGGAGCGAGGAAGCAAAATAAGTCAATATGGCGCCAATGATAGGGTGGTGTGGAAGCAGTTGTCCCACTGTGATACAGAAATAGAGAGAAACCCCATTGAAAATACTGCTGATTATAGCGATTGCAAACAGCATCTGCAGGAATTGACTCAGTGACATTCCCATCTCGATTGCAAAGTCGGAAGCGTAGGGAAGATAGGCTGCAACCGTGTTCGGGGTGTAGGTCAGAATCAATAATCCCAGGGCGACTAGCAGGGTGTCCAGAATGGAAGTCAGTGCGGCGAAGATAAGTTTAGACCATAGGAGTTGTGTTCTGGTTGCCGGGATTGTCAATGTCAGATAGCCTTCGTCCGTAAATAGATTGCGATAGAAACGGATTGCCAGAATCAGATAGGTTGCAAAAGGTGTGATCAGGAACAAAAGGAAAAATAAACCGCCGAACAAAAGGAGGGTGGACACCTCAGCAGGGGCGGCGTTGACAAAATCAAAACGCTCTGTAATAAAAAATCTTCCAAAAATACAAAAAACCAGCAAGACTCCATGTATGATGCCGAAATAAGCAAAAGTGGATTTGATATCATATTTGAGTAGTTTTCCTAACATTTGAATACCTCCCGAAACAATTCATCAATTGATTTCCCTTTCTGCATTCGAACTTCGTCCACGGTAGCATTTAAAATAAGCTGTCCATTTTGAAGAAATAACACACGATCCAGTATATTTTCGATGTCGGCGATCAGATGGGTGGAAATCAGAATGGTAGCATTTTCGTTGTAATTTGACAGGATTGCTTTTAGAATATAGCTTCTGGCGGCTGGATCTACGCCTCCGATGGGTTCATCCAGTATATAGAGTTCGGCTTCACGGCTCATAACCATAATCATCTGAACCTTTTCTTTGGCTCCTTTTGAGAGTGTTTTCAGTCTTGCATTCATGTTGATATTCAGATCCCGCAACATTTCACAAGCGCGTTCGGCCCGAAAATCTTCATAAAAATCCATAAAAAACTGCATCACATCCTCGACTCGAAGATGTGAATTCAGATAAGAGCGTTCCGGAAGATAGGAGACGATTTTCTTCGTATCTACACCGGGAGACATGTCGTCAATCAAAATCTGTCCTTCCGATGGAATCAAAAGATCATTCATTAGCTTGATCAGCGTGGTCTTACCGCTTCCATTTGGGCCCAAAAGTCCTACAATCTGCCCGCGCATCAGGGAAAAATTCAACTGAGAGAGGGCATAAAATTTACCATATTTTTTTGTGAGATGTTGACATTCCAGTATTGGTTTCATAAATTATGCTTCCTCCTTCAGAATATCTTGTACCATGGCTGATACATCGTCAGTCGTGAATCCCAATTGATGCATTGCTTCAAGAAAACGATGAATGTGTTCCTCAGCCATTTCTCTGCGTATTTTTCCCAATAATTTCTTATCTTCTGAAATATATCGGCCGCTTGTCCTCTGAGAGTAAACCAATCCGCTGCGTTCTAGTTCGGCGAGGGCTTTCTGCATCGTATTAGGGTTCACCGCCGCTTCCAATGCCAGGTCTCTGACAGAAGGAAGTTTATCGCCGGCCTTGTAATGGCCGGATACGATATCCTGTTGTATCCGCTCCATAATCTGCAGATAGATTGGACGGGAATTATCCAGATCCCATGACATAGTATCACCACTTTCTATACTTTGTATTAATATTATAATACAATAATACATTAAATGTGTCAAGATTATTTTTTTTCGAAATATATATAATGAAGATGGCTGAGTCATGCAAAAACAGAGGGACGGCTCAGAATTTGAAACTGAAGTACCTGCAAAAGTTTTTGAAAAAGAAGAGTGGCTGTGATATACTTACATTAAATTATGCCTTTTTGAGACTAGTATATTGAATAATAAGTTTCTGATACATGGACCGCGAAACGGTCTCTATGCTGAAACAATGACTAAGCAAAAAATGAAGGAGGATTCTTTGAAATGAAGAAGATATCAGAGGAGATAACAGCCCGTGTCGCATTGGCATTTGAAAAAGCGGGATATGATAAAGATTTAGCGAAAGTAAAGGTGTCCGACCGTCCAGATTTGTGTGAGTATCAGTGTAACGGTGCGATGGCTGGGGCGAAAGTATATCGAAAGGCTCCGATCATGATTGCGGAGGATGTGGTAGCGATTCTAACTGGGGATTCTATGTTTTCACAGGTGGAAGCGGTGAAACCAGGGTTTATCAACTTGACATTGCATCCAGATTTTGTTGCAAGGTATATGAATGAAATGAAATCGGACCAGAAACTTGGAGTGGAGAAGTCTAAAAGTCCGAAGAAGGTAATGATTGATTATGGTGGCCCGAATGTGGCCAAGCCCTTGCATGTAGGGCATTTGCGTTCTGCGATCATTGGAGAAAGTATCAAACGGATCCTGCGTTTTATGGGGCATAAGGTGATAGGAGATATTCACCTGGGAGATTGGGGATATCAGATGGGTCTGATTATTACGGAGCTTCAAAAACGTCAGCCAGAACTTCCTTATTTTCAGGAAGAATTTGAGGGAGAGTATCCGGAAACGCCTCCGTTTACCATTGGGGAATTGGAAGAAATATATCCGACTGCCAGCGCCTATGCCAAGGAACATGAAGAATATCGGGAGGAGGCTCTTCGGGCGACCTATCTACTGCAGAATGGCCATCGCGGATACCGCGCCATTTGGCGGCACATTATGGCAGTTTCCGTGGCAGATCTGAAGAAGAATTACAAAAATTTGAATGTGGAATTTGATTTGTGGAAGGGCGAGGCGGATGTTCAGCCGTATATACCGGATATGGTACAGCGTCTGAAGGAAGAAGGGTACGCGCATCTGGACAAAGGAGCTCTGGTAGTCGACGTCAAAGAAGAAGCGGATACGAAAGAGATTCCGCCGTGCATGATCCTAAAATCAGATGGAGCTGCTCTTTATGATACGACCGATCTGGCGACGTTGGTGGAAAGAGAAGAGAAGATTCGGCCAGACGAAGTGATATATGTCGTGGACAAGCGACAGGAATTACACTTTGTACAGGTGTTCCGCTGTGCAAAGAAGACTGGGATTGTACGTCCGGAAGTAGAATTGAAATTCCTTGGTTTTGGAACAATGAATGGAAAGGATGGGAAGCCGTTTAAGACAAGGGAAGGCGGTGTCATGCGTCTGGAGCGGTTGCTCAGTGAAATTGAGGAAGAGATGCATCAAAAGATAAAAGAGAATCGTGAAGTTTCGCAGGAAGAAGCGGGAAAGATTGCCCGGATCGTGGGATTGGCGGCAATTAAGTATGGGGATCTTTCGAATCAGGCATCCAAAGATTATGTATTTGACGTGGATCGTTTTACTTCTTTTGAAGGAAACACGGGACCGTACATCTTATATACCATTGTGCGGATCAAATCAATTCTGAACAAATATGTGACATCAGAGAACCAAAATGCAGAGCCGATCATTCTTCCGCCTGTCAGTCCGATTGAAAAGGAATTGATGCTGACCGCGGGAAAATTTAATGAGGTGATTGAAACTGCCTGTGAAGAAGCAGCCCCGCATAAAATATGCGCCTTTATTTACGATCTTGCAAACGTTTTTAATCGTTTTTATCATGAGACGAAAATTCTATCAGAATCGGATGAAGCGCGGAAAGCTAGTTACATTGCTTTGCTCGGCATAACCAGAGGCGTTTTGGAAGTTTGTATTGATTTGTTAGGATTCGAGGCACCTGACAGAATGTGAGAGGTGGATCGTGACGGAAAAATTGTTCTACGAAGATGGATATTTGCAGGAATTTACGGCGAGGGTACTTGCATGCAGCACAGAAGGAGATCACTTTGTAGTAGTATTGGACAAAACAGCATTCTTTCCAGAGGGCGGAGGACAGTACGGGGATACGGGCTGGTTAGATGATGTACATGTGATGGATGTACAGGAAAAAGAGGATGTCATCTATCACATAACAGATAAAATGCTTGAGATAGACCGTGAGGTGACTGGAAGATTAGACTGGGAGGAACGTTTCATGAAAATGCAGCAGCATACCGGTGAGCATATTGTATCCGGTATCGTGCATGGGCGTTTTGGATACAACAACGTCGGGTTTCATCTGGGCAGTGAGGACTGTACTATGGATTTTGACGGGGAGATTACGAGGAAACAGCTGAAAGAGATTGAATGGGAAGCAAATCAGGCGGCAGTTTCCAACCTGGAAGTGCTGGTTTCATATCCCTCGAAAGAGATATTGAATACAATGCAGTATCGGAGCAAAATTGAGATTGCAGGTCAGGTGCGAATCGTCACAATTCCCGGATATGATATGTGTGCCTGTTGTGCGCCCCATGTGCGAAGAACGGGTGAAATCGGACTGATCAAGCTAACAAATGTACAACATTATAAAGGCGGCGTTCGTGTCACGATGCTCTGTGGTTTTCGTGCACTTTCGGATTATTCTGCGAAGGAGTCGAGAGCACGGGCGATTTCGATGTCTTTGTGTGCAAAAGAAGGGGAGATTGATGAAGCTGTAGTGCATCTAAAAGCCGAGCGGGATCGCTTGAAGGCAGAAGTTCTTCAGCAGCATCGCGCGCTTCTTGAGACAAGAATTTCCACACTCCAGGAAGAAGTGGAAGGAATTTGTCTGTTCGAGGTGGGGCTTGATGGAGAAGATATGAAATATCTGATGAATCTGGTTCTGGATCGCGGAAAGAAACGATGTGCGGTTATTTCAGAGGATGGCAGTGGCGGCTTTCGATATGTTGTGGGGAGCAAAACAGGAAATATGCGTCCTATTGCAAAGTGGTTGAATGAGAGATTTCAGGGACGCGGCGGTGGGAAATCAGAGATGGTACAAGGGGCATGTAAGAGTCCGGTAAATCAAAAAGAACTCCGGACGTTTATCGAAACATGTCCGGAGTAATCTGGTTATCTGGTTTGTTGGAATCTTTCTTGTCTGTGCCTCCGAATGGAGCGCCAATTTGTTGTATCCCCACAAAAGTACAGGCGCTGATGAAGGTGCATCCGATTGTGGAAATACTTAGACGGCTGAAATTTGAGAACATCCAGGTGAATCCGTTCAACTGTGTAACGATAAGGGAAGTCAGATTCATGATAATATGCAGGCAGATCGGCGCTTTAACAGAGGCGTATTTTTCATAGACATATGCCAGGAAAAAGCCTGTGATCAATGCATAAACGAACTGTACCATATTTCCATGGGAAAGTGCAAATAGCAGGGAAGAATACAGCGCGGCAGACATAACGCCTGTTATTGGCCGATAACGTTTGAATATGATACCGCGGAAGATGAATTCCTCGGAAATCGGAATAATGATGCCCAGACATAGTAGTTGTACTGCAAATCCGGCCGAATAAAAAACTTCGCTGGTTTTCTGATATGCTTCGCTGTAAAATGCCAGTCCTGCCATATTGGCCAGATTATTCAATCCAATGCAGGCGAATATACCAAAAAGAACCAAAATACCATATCGCCAGGTGGGAGCCTTGACGTCAATGGGAAGTTCTAGTTGGAGTCCCTTTTTTCGATCCATCACGAAAATTGATACAGTCAGGATCAGAGTTGCCAGCGATCCGATCGTAGTTAACTCTACAGAATGTGCCGTAATCATTTCATAGATTTTATCTATATTATCTGTCATAAACCGGGAAGCGGCCTCTACATCGTTGATCTGTGTGATATGTTTCATGACATAGCCTATAATACACACTGTTTCAGCCAGAGTGACGGCAATCAGATCTACAATCCAGTATAAAATAAGTGGTCCAATCATATACCAGAATCCCCGATTTTGTTTCTTTTTTTCCATGCAGGTTCCTCGCTTTCTATATCCGCAGGTATTGACAATCTTCCTTCTATTGTACTTCCAGCTTTCATATCTTGCAAGTGAAAAAGTAAAAATTTATGGACTTGACATTTGTTGAAATACTGGATATGATTCTATACGGAAATGGAAATCCAATTCCAATCGAATCACAATCTAATAAAGTAACCTGGGGGTGCTTTTGCTGAGATGTACGGATCGGTTTGTGTCGTATGTAAACCGTAATGTACAATCCCTTATTACTTGATCCGGGTAATGCCGGCGGAAGGAAGGAGAAAATTTATGTCTAATTTAAGTGTGAGCACGAAGAAACTCGTGTTTTCAGCTCTTGCAGTCGCTTTGGCGATGGTCACGTCTTATCTCAAAGTATTTGAAATGCCGATGGGCGGTTCCGTCACTCTTTTCAGTATGCTATTTATTTGTCTGATCGGATATTGGTTTGGTCCAAGGCTTGGTATTACAGCGGGAATTGCATATGGTATGCTGCAATTTGTCATAGAACCATATATTTTGAATATCTGGCAGGTTTTGGTGGATTATCCTCTGGCGTTTGGTGCGTTGGGCTTGTCCGGCTTTTTTGCAGACAGGAAGTGTGGTTTGCAGATTGGCTATCTTGTTGGAGTGGTCGGTCGTCTATTCTTTGCTGTGCTATCCGGTGTTATCTTCTTTGGTGCGTTTGCACCGGATGGAATGCATCCATTCGTCTATTCACTGCTTTATAATGGCTCCTATCTCGGGGCAGAAGCTTTGATTACAGTCTTAATATTGGCTTTGCCGCCAGTAGCGAAATCATTGCGTCAAATAAAAAATATGATATAGGTTTGATGAATTGTTTTGAAATAAATGTGAATAATTGAATAATAACTAAAATAACTGATAATTCTAAAATATAATTTTAATTATCAAATTATCTGACAATTTAAAATAATTTCTTGTTTACAAGCCGTTTTTTTTGTAGTATAGTGATTAAAGATACAGGCCTGGTATGGAAAGATAGAGATTTCGGACGATATCGGCAGAATGATAAATCTCAGGAAAGGAAAGCGGGTATGAGTAAACAGAATAAAGTGCAGCAGCCCGGATTGTATCATGAAAGTTTCGAACATGATAACTGTGGAATCGGGGCGGTTGTAAACATCAAAGGCGTGAAAAGTCATCAGACAGTGGTGAACGCGCTCAGGATTGTAGAGAATTTAGAACATAGGGCCGGCAAGGATGCCGAGGGGAAGACGGGAGACGGTGTTGGAATTCTGTTGCAGATTTCACACAGGTTTTTTTCCAGAGTCTGTAAACCCCTCGGCATTTCTTTAGGCTCGGAGAGAGAATATGGAGTCGGTATGTTCTTCTTTCCACAGGACGAATTGAAGCGAAATCAGGCCAGAAATATTTTTGAGGTCATCGTGGCCAAGGAAGGCTTGAAGTTCCTGGGATGGAGAGAAGTACCGATTCATCCGGAGATTCTCGGCAAAAAGGCAGTGGACTGTATGCCCTGTATTATGCAGGCGTTTATTGAACGACCGAAAAAGGTGGAAAAGGGGCTGGATTTTGACCGGCGTCTGTATGTGGTGCGCCGTATTTTTGAGCAGAGTAGTGACGACACCTACGTTGTTTCACTCTCCAGTCGTACGATTGTATATAAAGGAATGTTTCTGGTTGGACAGCTGCGCTCATTTTTCGAAGATTTGCAAAGCGAACATTATGAATCGGCGGTTGCCATGGTGCACTCCCGGTTCAGTACGAATACGGAGCCGAGTTGGCAAAGAGCGCACCCGTATCGTTTCATGGTTCATAA
The DNA here is from genome assembly GCA_022790755.1 of Hespellia sp. GTDB lineage: Bacteria > Bacillota > Clostridia > Lachnospirales > Lachnospiraceae > Mediterraneibacter_A. Next base: position 14,948 of record JAAVXR010000069.1, read on the forward strand.
TGGAGAGATTAACACGATTCGTGGAAATGCAGATAAAATGCGCGCCAGAGAAGAGACGATGGAATCCGAATATCTGAAAGGGGAGCTGCACAAGGTGCTTCCGGCGATCAATACGTCGGGTTCTGATTCCGCAATGTTGGACAATGCGTTGGAGTTCATGGTGATGAGCGGGATGGACTTGCCGCTGGCGGTTATGATCTCGATTCCGGAGCCTTGGGCAAATAATCGCAGCATGTCTCAGAGTAAAAAGGATTTTTATCAATACTATTCTACGATGATGGAACCATGGGATGGTCCTGCGTCGATTATGTTTACAGATGGAGACTGTATGGGGGCCGTTCTGGATCGTAACGGTCTGCGTCCTTCCAGATATTATATTACAAAAGATGATCAGTTGATTCTTTCCTCAGAAGTCGGTGTTCTGGATATCGACCCGATGCAGGTTCTGGTCAAAGAGCGTCTTCATCCCGGTAAAATGCTGCTGGTGGATATGGTGGAAGGAAAAGTGATTGACGACGAAAAATTAAAAGAAAAATATGCGTCCAGACAACCTTATGGAGAATGGCTGGACAGTAATCTGATTCGTCTCAGAGATCTGAAGATTCCAAATCAAGACGTGCCACAGTATACGAAAGAGGAATGTACGAGACTACAGAAGGCTTTTGGATATTCCTATGAGGAAGTCAAGACTTCTATATTAAATATGGCAAAAAACGGTGCGGAAGGAATTGCTGCAATGGGGATTGATATTCCGCTGGCAGTTCTGTCTCAGAAGAATCAGCCATTGTTCAACTATTTCAAACAGCTCTTTGCACAGGTCACGAATCCGCCGATTGACTCCATTCGGGAAAAGGTGGTGACGTCTACGACCATTTATGTTGGAAAAGATGGAAACCTTCTGGAGGAAAAAGAAGAGAACTGTAAAATGCTCCAGGTGAACAATCCCATTCTGACCGAGACGGATCTTCTGAAGATTAAGAATATTAAAGTAGATGGATTCAAAGTAGCTGAAATCTCGATTACATATTATAAGAATACCAGTCTGGAAAAGGCCATTGAGTATATGTTTATCGAGGTGGACCGAGCGATTCGAGAGGGGGCCAACATCCTGATCCTTTCGGACCGAGAGATGGATGAGTACCATGTTGCGATTCCGTCATTGCTGGCCGTTTCCGGTCTGCAGCAACATCTGGTTCGGACGAAGAAGAGGACTTCTGTGGCGATGATACTGGAATCCGGAGAACCAAGAGAGGTGCATCATTTTGCGACACTTTTGGGGTATGGGGCCTGTGCGATCAATCCTTATCTTGCACATGAGTCGATTCGCTATCTGATTCAGACAAACATGCTGCACAAAGATTACTATGCAGCGGTAGATGATTACAATGACGCTGTGATCCATGGGATTACAAAGATTGCGTCGAAGATGGGGATTTCAACGATTCAGTCATACCAGGGTGCGAAGATTTTTGAGGCGATTGGTCTGCAGGAGGAATTTATCAATCACTATTTCACCGATACCGTCAGCAGAGTCGGAGGAATCGGTATAGAAGAAATTGCCAAAGATTATATCGCGATTCATTCGGAAGCTTTTGACCCGCTGGGATTGCAGGTGGATATGACACTGAACAGCATCGGAAGACACAAATCCAAGAGCGGTGGTGAGGAGCATCTCTATAATCCGCAGACGATCCATATGCTGCAGCAGTCAACCAGACGTGGTGATTATGAGATGTTCAAACAATACACGCAGATGGTTGACGCGGAGGGAGAAAAGATCAATCTTCGCGGTCAGTTGGATTTCCATTATCCAAAAAAGGGTATTCCGATTGAGGAAGTGGAAAGTGTAGATTCTATCGTAACACGATTTAAAACGGGCGCGATGTCCTACGGATCTATTTCGCAGGAAGCACATGAGACACTTGCGATCGCCATGAACCAGCTTCATGGAAAATCGAATAGCGGTGAAGGCGGCGAAGAAATTGAGCGGCTGGATTCCAACAGGTGTTCTGCGATTAAACAGGTGGCGTCCGGAAGATTCGGCGTGACTTCCAGGTATCTCGTCAGCGCACAGGAGATTCAGATTAAGATGGCGCAGGGGGCGAAACCGGGCGAAGGCGGACATCTTCCAGGAGGAAAAGTGTATCCCTGGATCGCAAAAACGCGTCACTCCACGCCCGGTGTGAGTCTGATTTCACCGCCGCCTCATCATGATATATATTCGATCGAAGATTTGGCGCAGTTGATCTATGATTGCAAAAATGCAAACAAAAATGCGCGGATTTCTGTAAAACTGGTATCGGAAGCCGGAGTGGGAACTGTGGCTGCCGGCGTGGCGAAAGCCGGCGCAGGTGTCATTTTGATTTCCGGCTATGACGGGGGAACTGGAGCCGCTCCGAGAAGTTCGATTCAGAATGCCGGACTTCCATGGGAATTGGGATTGGCGGAGACGCATCAGACGCTGATTCAGAACGGTCTGAGAGAACGGGTTCGCATTGAGACGGACGGAAAGTTGATGAGCGGTCGCGATGTTGCGGTAGCTGCGCTGCTCGGTGCGGAAGAATATGGATTTGCGACGGCTCCATTGGTCACGATGGGATGCGTTATGATGCGAGTGTGTAATCTGGATACCTGTCCGGTGGGAATTGCGACACAGAATCCGGAATTGAGAAAACGATTCTTGGGGAAACCAGAATATGTGGTGAACTTTATGCGGTTTATCGCGGAAGAGTTGAGAGAATATATGGCAAAATTGGGCGTGCGTACGGTAGATGAGCTGGTGGGAAGGACAGATTTGCTGAAAGTAAAAGATGTGCCGACTTCTGAGCGGGCTTCTACACTGGATCTGTCCAGAGTATTGTACAACCCGCATGCGAAAGAGAAGAAAGGTGTGATTTTCAATCCGAAAAAGGCCTTTGACTTTGCGTTGGAGAAGACGCTGGATGAGAAAGTGCTGGTGAAACAACTTTTGCCATCCCTTGAGAAAGGCCAAAAGCGGAGCATGGAGATTGATGTGACGAACACGAATCGGACGTTTGGAACGATCTTTGGTTCTGAGATTACAAGGCGTTATCCGGAAGGGCTTGCGGAAGACACTTATGTGATCAAGTGCAAAGGAGCAGGAGGGCAGAGCTTTGGCGCGTTTATTCCGAGTGGACTCACATTGGAACTGACCGGCGACAGCAACGACTATTTTGGAAAAGGTCTCTCTGGTGGAAAGCTGGTCGTATGTCCACCGCAGGGAAGTCTTTTCAAAGCGAATGAAAACATTATTATCGGTAATGTTGCTTTGTATGGGGCAACCAGTGGAAAAGCATTTATCAATGGTGTTGCCGGAGAACGTTTCTGCGTCAGGAATTCAGGCGCGAGCGCTGTCGTGGAAGGTGTCGGGGATCATGGTTGTGAGTACATGACCGGCGGACGCGTCGCAGTGCTTGGAAAGACTGGAAAGAACTTTGCTGCCGGAATGAGCGGCGGTATTGCATATGTGCTGGACTTGGACAGTGATCTGTACAAAAAGGTGAATAAAGAGATGGTGAATATCGGCCGGGTGACGGACAAATACGACGTTCTGGAGTTGAAAGAAATGATCAAGGAACACGTAGCGTACACTAATTCTGAGGTGGGAAAAGAGATTTTGGATCATTTTAAAGATTATTTACCGAAGTTTAAAAAAGTGATTCCGGAAGATTTCGAGAAAATGATGTCGGCGATTCTTCAGATGGAAGAAAAGGGATTATCCAGCGAACAGGCGAAGATCGAAGCGTTTAATAAGATTAAGAATGGTTGAAAGGAGGCGGAGAAAATGGGAAAACCGACAGGATTTATGGAATATAAGAGACAGGATAAGGTGGCGGAAGCGCCGAAGAGCAGAATTAAACATTTTAAAGAATTTCATTCGCCTCTTTTGCGGGAGGAGCAAGAAATCCAAGGCGCCAGATGTATGGGGTGCGGCGTTCCTTTCTGTCAGTCCGGGATGATGCTGAATGGAATGGCAAGTGGATGTCCGCTTCACAATCTTGTGCCGGAGTGGAATGATTTAATCTATCATGGAAACTGGGAAGAAGCTTATTATCGGTTGGTGAAGACGAATAATTTCCCGGAATTTACATCCCGTGTCTGTCCGGCGCTCTGTGAAAATGCATGTACATGTGGTTTGAACGAGGAGCCGGTGACGGCGAAAGCAAATGAATATGGCATTATCGAAAATGCATATGTCAAAGGATACGCCGCGGCAAACCCGCCGAAGGTTCGTACGGGAAAGAAGATTGCGGTCGTAGGTTCCGGGCCGTCTGGCCTGGCAGCGGCGGATCAATTGAATAAGAGGGGACACTCGGTTACGGTCTTTGAACGGGAGGATAAAGCCGGTGGATTACTTCGATATGGAATTCCGAATATGAAGTTGGAAAAACAGATTATTGATCGTAAGTTGTCCATCATGGAAGAAGAAGGTGTGGAATTTCGAACGGGTGTCAATGTAGGAAAAGATATCAAGGCAGCGGAATTACTGAAAGAATATGATAAGGTGATTTTGACCTGTGGAGCTTCGAATCCGCGAGACATTCAAGTTCCAGGACGTGATGCCGGCGGCATTTACTTTGCAGTAGATTTTTTGAAGTCCACGACAAAAGCGCTCTGGGCAAATGCTATGAAGCTCAAAGAGGGAGATTATATCTCGGCAAAGGGAAAGCATGTCATGGTTATCGGCGGAGGTGATACGGGAAATGATTGTGTAGGGACGGCTATGAGACATGGTGCAAAATCGGTGCTTCAATTAGAAATGATGCCGAAAGCGCCAGATCAGAGAGCGGAGGACAACCCATGGCCCGAGTGGACCAGGATCTGTAAAACAGATTATGGCCAGGAGGAGGCTGCGGCAATCTTTGGAAAAGATCCTCGTGTGTATACGACAACGGTAAAAGAATTCTTGAAAGATAAGAAAGGAAATGTCTGCAAAGCGACTCTTGTAAAATTGGAGACAAAGAAGGATGAAGCGACCGGTCGTACGGTGATGGTAGAAATCTCTGGGAGCGAATATGCGGTGGAAGTGGAGCTGGTATTGATCGCTGCAGGATTTCTGGGAAGTGAAGAGTATGTGACGAAGGCGTTTGGTGTAGAAACGGATCAACGGACAAATGTTTTGACAACGTCTGGTCAATATATGACAAATGTGGCAAATGTTTTTACGGCTGGCGACATGCATCGGGGACAATCTCTGGTAGTATGGGCCATTCGGGAGGGCCGAGAAGTGGCGCAGCAGGTGGATTTGAGCCTGATGGGTTATACAAATTTGTCTGTACAGTAGAATTTCTTGGATTGCTGCATATTATTAGAATAGACCTGTTGCAATAAATATAAGAGTCATATATATAATGTTACAAAATTGTTAAAAAAACGTTGCAATTTCATATCACCTATATTATAATCTAACTTGGATTGGATAAATAGATTTTGAATACGGACATTTTACTTCATAATAGTGTATTATATATTCGAAAAATGTTGAAAAATTTTTTATTTTGGTATATAGTATAAGCATGTGGGGTATAGATAATGTTTAAGGATAGGTGGATTAACATGAAAAAAGTACATAACGCGTTGATAGCGGCAGCGGTTGCATGTTCTTTATGTGTGACGCCAGTATTTGCTGCACCAAGCGAGGATGAACTGAAAGAGAAGAAAAGCGCAGTGGAAGCGCAGGTAAGTTCTCTGCAGTCACAGCTCACAGATCTTATGGGGAAGATGGAACAGCTTGAGAATGATATGATTGCCAAAGGTGAGGAGATCTCTCAGGCGGAAAAAGATCTGGAAGCTGCACAGGCGAAAGAAGAACAACAGTATGAAGATATGAAGATTCGTATCAAGTATATGTATGAGGAAGGGGATACCTCAGCACTTGAGCGGATTTTAAGTTCTGGAAGTATTGCGGAGATGTTGAATCAGGCAGAATATGTGCGAAGCGTGCATCAGTACGATCGCGATATGCTTGATGAATATGTAGAGACGAAAGAACAGGTTGCAAAACTGAAAGAGACTTTGGAAACAGAGATGAAGAATCTGGAGGATATGCAGGCTGAGTATGAAGAACAGAAGACAGAACTGAGTGCGACTCTGGAGAGTAAAGAGGCGGAAGTTGCGGATTTGGAAGTGAAGATCCAAGAAGCAGCGGCGGAAGCAGCACGTAGAGCTGAGGAGGAAAGAAGAAGAGCGGCGGAAGCAGCGGCAGCTGCTGCAGCACAGAGTAATGCGGTGAGTCAGGCAGCATCCAACCAAAATGATGGTGGTGGAAGCGATGATGTTCAACAGCCGAGCCCGGCTCCGGTTCAGAATAATGTAGCGAATAATGATTCCAGTGCAGCATCTATTATTGTCAGCGCCGCATATTCTCAGTTAGGTGTTCCTTATGTTTGGGGTGGTACAACACCGTATGTGGGACTTGATTGTTCTGGTTTGACGCAGTTTTGCCATGCGCAGGCAGGAATCAGTATACCGAGAACTTCAGGAGCACAGTTGGCAGGTGGGACAATCGTCTCTAATCCACAACCGGGAGATATCTGTTGGACACCGGGGCATGTGGCAATTTACATAGGAGGCGGGCAGATGATTGAAGCCCAACAGACAGGAGTTCCAGTCTGTGTAAGCTCTGTGAGAGTGACACATTATGTGAGATATTGGTAAGAGTTTGATAGATAATGATTAGAGAATAAAGAGAGGATATCTGGGAGATCAGATATCCTCTCTTTTGTTATTTAGATTTATAGCCAGGAACAATGAAGAATCGTTTATTTTTGGGGTATAATTTCAATCCAGTAACCATCTGGATCTTCAATAAAGTAGACTCCCATGTTCGTGTTTTCATAGCAGACGCAGTTCATTTTCTTATGTCTGGCAAGTGCGGCGTCAATATCGTCTACCGCGAAAGCCAGGTGAATCTCATTGTCTCCTAAATTATAGGGGCGATCCATGTCACGAATCCAGGTGAGTTCCAGTTGGTGAGGAGTCACGCCGTCACCCAGGAATTTTAGAATAAAACTTCCGTCGGAAGCTTCTTTGGTGCGAACGACTTTCAAGTCCAGCGCTTCCTGATAAAAATTGACGGATTTATCCAGATTATAAACGTTTAAATTATTGTGTGCAAATGTAAAGTTCATATGCCATCCTCCTTCATGGTAAATACCGAAAATACTGTGGATTTCCGGTCTTTTTAACCATAATATAGCATAAAAAAACCTTGCAATCCAGCATTTTCTGTGCTATACTGTCGCTGTTGCAAAAAAACACATATGTGGTGCTTTGAGGGTGCCTAAGCTAAAAAGCTGGTTTCAAAGCAGTAAAGCATATGGAAGATCAAAACCAAATGGAGGAAAGAACAATGAGTGTTATTTCAATGAAGCAGTTATTAGAGGCCGGTGTTCACTTCGGACATCAGACAAGAAGATGGAATCCTAAGATGGCTCCGTATATTTATACGGAGAGAAATGGTATCTACATCATTGATTTGCAGAAATCCGTAGGTATGGTGGATGATGCTTATCAGGCAGTTGCGGATATTGTCGCAGATGGTGGAACCATTCTTTTTGTCGGTACAAAGAAACAGGCGCAGGATGCAATCCAGGCAGAGGCAGATCGCTGCGGAATGTATTTTGTCAATGAAAGATGGCTGGGTGGTATGTTGACGAACTTCAAGACAATCCAGAGCAGAATCGGCCGGTTGAAAGAGATAGAGAGAATGGCAGAGGACGGAACCTTTGATGTTCTGCCGAAGAAAGAAGTTATCGCTTTGAAGAAAGAATGGGCGAAGCTTGAGAAGAACCTTGGTGGTATCAAGGAGATGAGAAGACTTCCAGATGTGATCTTTGTGGTTGATCCGAAGAAAGAGAGAATCTGTGTGCAGGAGGCTCATACTCTTGGGATTCCACTGATTGGAATTTGTGATACGAACTGTGATCCGGAAGAGTTGGATTATGTAATCCCGGGAAATGACGATGCGATTCGAGCAGTCAAACTGATCGTGTCCAAGATGGCAGATGCTGTTATCGAGGCAAATCAGGGCGCAGGCGGAGAAGACGCTTATTATGAAGAGGAAGCTGCAGAAGAAGTAGTTAGTGAGTGATGAAGAAAAGGGAAACCGGTAAGATGGTTTTCATTATCTGGAAATAGTTTACAAAATTGGAGGTTAGAAGTCATGGCAATCACAGCAAGCATGGTAAAAGAATTAAGAGAAATGACGGGCGCAGGAATGATGGACTGCAAGAAAGCCCTCACCGAAACAAACGGTGATATAGATGCTGCTATTGAATTTTTGAGGAAGAACGGGCAGGCAAAGGCTGAGAAGAAGGCTGGCAGAATCGCAGCGGAAGGTATCGTACAGACGGTTGTAAGAGACGACAAAGTGGCTGCGATCGTGGAAGTGAATTCTGAGACAGATTTTGTTGCAAAGAATGAAGAATTTCGGAGCTTTGTTGATGCTGTTGTCAATCAGGCAGCAGATTCAGATGCAGCAGATATTGATGCATTTATGGCTGAGACTTGGGCTCAAGATAGCAATATGACTGTGAAGGACGCATTGGTTGCAAAAGTGGCAGTGATCGGAGAAAATCTGAATATTAGAAGATTTGATAAAGTTGTGACAGACGGTTGTGTGGTATCTTATATTCACGGCGGCGGACGGATCGGCGTTCTGGTTGAAGCAGATACGGATGTTGTGAATGATGAGATTAAGACTTGCCTGAAAAATGTTGCAATGCAGGTCGCTGCAATGAATCCGAAGTATGTGTCCAGGGAGGAAGTATCTCAGGAATATATGGATCATGAAAAAGAGATTCTTCTTGCGGCTGCAAAGAAAGAAAATGAAGAGAGCAAGAAGCCGAAGCCGGACAACATTATCGAAAAAATGATCGTTGGTCGTCTGAATAAAGAATTAAAAGAAATTTGTCTGTTGGATCAGGTGTACGTTCAGGATAGCGATTTGACAGTTGCAAAGTATGTGGATAAAGTTGCAAAAGAGAACAGTGCGAATGTTACTGTTAAGAAGTTTATCCGTTTCGAGACTGGCGAAGGTCTGGAGAAGAAATCCGAGGATTTTGCGGCGGAAGTTGAGGCGCAGATGAATGCATAAGGCAAAGTTTGCCTGATTATTTTGAATGAAGAAACCCTTGTGAGTGGCGTGGGAATGCTGTTCACAGGGGTTTTTGATATTATGTATTAGATTTTCATTTCTTGACACTATCACGATATACCGTTATAATCTATAGTAAAAGAATCAATGAAACGGAGATGCAAGAAATGGAATTGATGAGTTTGTTAAAGGAAAGACAGCTTTCTGTTTATCAATGTGCGAAAGAAAGCCATGTGCCATATACTACGCTGTTGGACATTGTAAAGGGTAAGACGAGAATTGAAAAGTGTACGGCAGAAACGCTATATAAATTGGCGAAAACGCTCCATGTGGCAATGGAAGAACTTCTAGCAGAATGTTTTAAGGAAAATAAGGACACATCAGATGTAAGAGATTTTGAAATATATAAAAGTAATATCTGTCATTTAGTGAAAGATAAAGGGGATATAGACTTTATCATTGATATTTTAAAAGAAAATCAAATAAGGACTTATTGGGAACGGCA
>JAAVXR010000007.1 GCA_022790755.1 Hespellia sp.
GCAAAAAGTCAATAAAATTAATCCCCTTTTTTTGTGAAATATGACGATAAATTTCCATTATTTAAAATTTTCCAAAACCTACACTTTATGACAAATGGAAAATCAATCAATGACTCTATGCCATCTGGCAGGATTTCTTAAATATTCCAGGAGGAAGATATGCCGTCGAACAGAATGTACAAGACGGTTCATCAGTTTAACAAAGAACCAATTTCAGAAGAAGACATGCGAAAGCTTCTGGATGTCGCGGAAGACTATCGAACGGTCAAAAATTATGTATATCGCTGTTATGGCGGAATCGCCGGATTGTCCAAAATCTATCCAGGCTATACGGTACAAAATGAAATGACAGCCAGCGGCTTTCGGGAGACGCTGAGACTTCCCTCGGTTTATTTTTATCTGGCGATGTTTGAGGCGTTGGGAGAGATTCGAAGTCGATGGACCAATACAAAGACTCAGATTGCAAAGTTGGTCGGCAGAAATGAACATTTTACCGAAGAGGAAAAGCACTATCTGCGATTTTTGCTGAAAGTCAGCAATGCGTTTGAAGCAGCACTGAATCAAAAACCAATCGAATTGCCGGAGAACATTCAGAAACAGTATGTGAGACTGGCAGAACAGGTGGATGTAACTCGGATGCACCGTTATCTGTGCAGGCAGGTGCGCAAGTATCACAAAAAGCTTCACACGGAGTGTGCGGAAGGATTTGCGATCGCAGAGCGTGCATATCGTTATGCGGATCATGGCATTTATCTGTCGATCAAAGAAAAACGAAAGCGAGTGTTTGTGCCGTTGACGGATAAGAATCAATACAGTTCCCAACTGTACGTGAAGCTGTATCCGGCAGAGAATCGTATCGAGATTCAGGTCCCGATCAGTGTGAAGATTCATCGACATGAAACGTTTCAGAATCGGGTGGGATTGGCGGTTGGATTTTATACGATGCTGACGACGGATCAGGGACATTCTTACGGGGTGGAACTGGGAAGTTATCAGCTCGCATACTCTGACTGGATTCGGACACAGGCGAGCAGTTACAGCCGCAATAAAAAGGAGAATCCGGGGCGAAAGAAATATTATTCCAAAAAGAAACGTCTGGAGGACAGCCTGCATCATTACATCAACCGAGAACTCAATCGGTTCTTTCAGGAAGAACAGCCGAAGATCGTATACATTGTAAAACTTCCGAAGCCGCAGGCGGGAGGAAAAAATAAGAAGATCAACCACTCCATTTCCCAGTGGCAGCGAGGCTATATCCGGAAGCGGCTGACGCAGAAGTGTCAGGAACAGTCGGTGGAGATCGTGGAAGTGTTGGGGAAAGATATCAGCAATGAGTGCAGCAACTGCGGTGCGATGGGAAAGAAGCATGAGCGGTGGTTTGGGTGTCCTGTATGTGGGTATCGGTCAGAAGAGAAGTGGAATACCGCACGGAATGTGAAGAGACGCGGGGAAGAGATGGGGAATTCTGTTTGATAGAGCGGTCTATATGAATGGATTGTCTATAAGGAAATGAATTCTGAGACAAATTAGTTTTGAAATTAATCATAAGAACAGTCATTTTGATAAATTCTGTGAATGAAGCAGAGTTTTACCGCAAGGACCAAATGACGTGTTCCTGATAAGCAGGCATGGAAGTGTCTGTGATAGAAAAAGAAGAAACGGCATTAGAAGGCAGGTATTCATGGAATACCTGTGTATTGGGTAGGCCAGGACCTTGTGAACATGAGGAAGTATAACATGATGTAGCAGGGAGCGAAGTCTGATCTGAAAGATCAGGCATCATCCGGATAATGGATGACCAATGTATCTTATTTAAAAAGAGTGTTTTTTATAGATGAAATGTCTTTGGAAAATACAGGAAAAATTATAAACGAATAAAGTATATATGTAATATTAAATATTTTTGCAAATTTGACGAGGTAATTTCTATTTGAATATTTTCAATTTGTATTTACTACAGAAGGAACGAAGAAGAAGAAAAAATTTGAAAAGAGAAGGAATCGTATTATGAAAAAGCTTGTCATTATATTGGGAATGCGAAGTGGGACATCCTTGACCGCACAGATCAGCCAACGCATGGGTGCGTATTTAGGAGAGATGGAAGAATTAATGGGTGCCGCTTTAGGTAATCCGGACGGACATTTTGAGAATTTAGATGTTGTTCACATGAATGACAATATTTTACATTTTTGTGATAGAGAATGGTATTCTCTGGAGACACCAGTTTTGGATTATAACAGTCCGCAGATGAAGCAGGCAATGCAAGAAATAAAGGAGATAATCCAAAAACTTTTTGAAAAGAGTGACACGGTGGCAATTAAGGATCCGAGGATATCTGTGTTATTGCCGATATGGGATAAGGTTTTGAATGAACTGGATATAGAGCTCCGTTATATATGGGTGTTCAGAAATCCGCTGGAAGTTATGGAATCGTTAAGAAAGAGAGATGGATATTGCAGCAGATATGTTCTGATGTTATGGATTCATCATAATCTCAGTATTCTGAAATATTTGCAGGAAAGAGAATATTTGTTGATTAACTATAAGGATATATTGGGACAATCTCAGGCACTTGAGAAATTAGGTCAGGTATTGGATCGACAAATAGATGATGATTTAAAACGAGAGTTGAAACAGATTATTAAGCAAAGGTATTGTCATTCAGAACATTCATATCTGGATGTTAAAAATACTCGGAACAAGTTGTTGTCAGATTTGTATGGAGTGTTGTTGGAGAGACAGGAAGCAGAAGTGAATGTACCGGAATGGGAAAAACGCTATGAGGAAATGGTCACAAAAACAGAAGATCCGTTTTTAGATTATGAGGCAATGGATAATATCAGATGTCTGGAAGGAAAAGAGATCGTGATATATGGTGCTGGAAATTATGGAAGACGGACGGCTGGAATGTTGCGACAATTAGGATTTTTAAATTATAACTTCTGTGATAAAGATATCCAAAAACAGGGACAAAACCTAATGGATGGGAGGGTCTTGTCGGTTGCAGAGCTGGAAAATAGGAAAAATGCATTAATTATTGTGGCGATTGAAAATGAGACATCAAGGAAAGAGATGGAACAGACTTTGGCATATATAGACGGTGTATCCTTCTTATCCTTTTTTGCATTGGAGGAAGCTTACAATATTCTATGGGTAACGATCAAACATTGATGTCGGAAGCAAAGAGACTCAGTGTCTGGTATCAGACATTAAGCGGTCGGGCTCGCAATATCAGAAATGCCTGCAAAAGTTCTGTTTTGGTGTATCAGAATGGAAAAGTGGGATCATCCACTGTTACAAAGAGTTTGCAGAAAGCGGGAATTGAAAACGCACATGTACATCGGTTTTTCTTTAAAAAAGATATTGTCGGTGAATTGTTACTTGGAAAGGAACAGCGGGATTTTATATGTACCTCTAATTTTTTGAGTTTCCAGTTTCCCGAGTATATAAGAAGTGTCAAAGTGGAAATGAAGGGAAAAAAGATTATCACAATGGTGAGGGAACCTATTGCAGTCGATTTGTCTACAGTATTTCAATGGATTGGCGAAGGGACAACAAGCCGTCGTTTTGCAAAGCAAATTCAACAGGGAATGACGTTTCGTCAGGTTGTTTTTGAATTGATGAAGGAGATTCAGAATCGTCAATTTGAATGGTTTGATGAGGAACTGAAGGAATTGAGTGGGATTGATGTCTATTCTCGGCCTTTTAATCAGGAAAAAGGATACACAATTATTTCTGAAGACAATGTAGAAATCTTGCTTCTAAAAGCAGAAAAGTTATCAAATTTGGCAGATGTGATTCGGGATTTTGTGGGAGAACAACGGTTTGAACTGTTGAATGAGAATGTCGGAAAAAACAAGAAATATGCGCATTTGTATCGAAGGATGAGGACAGAAATAGAATTGTCAAGAGAATATGTGGAATATTACTATCATCATAACCCGCATATGGATCATTTTTATTCAAAAGAAGAGCAGAAAAAATTTTTGGATCAGTGGAAGAAAAATATCAGTTTGGAGTGAGGTATGAGCGTATTGGAAAGGATTTCCTGTCACAATTTCATTGAAGTGGAAGGATATGCTTATTTTTCAGGTTGGTTCTATAATGGATTTTTCAAGGTGGAAATAGAGACCGGAAAGACGACATTTTTAGGATGGTTTGAGGAGGAAAAGGTTTTTCAATGGAATATACACAAGGAAATTTTTTTGAGGGATGACAAAATTTATATGTGTCCATGGAGGGGAAGATACTTACATATTTGGAACCTGGCAGATCAGACGTTGTGTTCAGTAGAAATCAGAAAGAAAGAGGAGTGTTCTTTTTCTGTGAATGAAATCTGTCTGGGAGAGAGTAGCATTTTCTTTTTGCCCGATCATGAAGACAGTCCAATCCGAAAGATGGATCTGGAATCCCTGCGGGTAATGGATTTAGAAAAGGAGGAGAACATTCAGGGTAAATATCTGTCTGAATCAAAAGATGTTTTTCCGGAATCAAGACTGATAGAAACATGGGGAATAGAATACGCGGACCGATTTTTCTGGAGAAAAATTTCTGGTATATGGTACGCTTTTTTACCGTTAGGTCATCATATGCTGCGATATACGGAGGGAGCAGATAAGCTGGAAATGAAAGAGCTCGTGGTTGTGAATAGAGAAGTACTAGAAGAATATCTAAGTAAGATAAGATTGGAGCTATTTACTGAGAAGGTAGTAGCGGAAGATATGATAAACATTCAAGAGTTACTGGATGATATGAAAACGAAAGAGATCTGTAGAACCGGTGTGTTTAGAAGCGGTGGTAATATTGGGGAAACTCTCTGGAAATGTGTAGAAGGATAGAGAGTTACGTATTGGCTAAAAGATCAGAAGAGATGATACAGGCAGGAGGATTCAGAGAATGCAGAAACAAGAATTAAATAGCCATTTAGATGTGCTGGAAGCGGAAGCCATTTACATTATCCGGGAGGTTGCCGCCGAATGCGAAAAGCCAGTTATGCTCTATTCTATTGGCAAGGATAGTTCTGTCATGCTTCATCTAGCTCTAAAAGCATTCTATCCTGAAAAACCGCCATTTCCTTTTCTGCACATCGACACCACATGGAAGTTTAAAGAAATGATAGCATTTCGCGATAGAATTGCCAGGGAAAAAGGAATTGAGATGTTGGTCTATACCAATGAAGATGGGGTGAGACGGGGCGTGAATCCTTTTGATCACGGGTCCGCATATACGGATATTATGAAGACACAGGCTTTGAAACAGGCGTTGGCAAAGCATGGATTTACGGCAGCTTTCGGAGGCGGGAGGCGCGATGAGGAAAAGTCCAGGGCAAAGGAACGAATTTTTTCGTTTCGTAATCGTGAACAGGCGTGGGATCCAAAGAATCAAAGACCGGAGATGTGGAGATTGTATAATACGCAGATACATAAGGGAGAAAGCATCAGAGTATTTCCTCTTTCTAATTGGACAGAAAAAGATATTTGGCAGTATATCTCCAGAGAACAGATTGAAATTGTACCTTTGTATTTTGCAAAAGAGCGTCCGGTTGTGTATCGAGATGGAAATATCATAATGGTGGATGATGACCGGATGCATCTATTGCCGGGAGAAACTATACAGAGAAAAAGTGTAAGATTTCGGACTCTTGGGTGTTATCCATTGACGGGGGGCGTGGAATCCGAGGCAGATACATTGGAAAAAATTGTAAAAGAAACGCTTGGCGCGGTAAATTCAGAGCGGACAAGTCGTGTCATAGACCATGAGGCTGCAGGAAGTATGGAACGGCGCAAGAGAGAGGGGTATTTTTAGGATGAACGGACTGTTAAAATTTATTACCTGCGGCAGTGTGGATGACGGAAAGTCAACATTAATTGGTCATCTGTTATATGACGCGAAGCTACTTTTTGCGGATCAGGAAAGGGCATTGGAACTGGACAGCAAGGTGGGAAGCCGAGATGGAAGGATCGACTATTCTTTACTTTTGGACGGCTTAATGGCGGAGAGAGAACAGGGAATCACGATCGACGTGGCTTATCGCTATTTTGCTACAGAAAATAGGAGTTTTATTGTGGCGGATACACCCGGACATGAAGAGTATACCAGGAATATGGCGGTAGGTGCTTCTTTTGCGGAGTTGGCAGTCATTCTCGTGGATGTGACGCAGGGACTTCTGGTGCAGACGAGACGTCATGCAAGAATCTGCGCATTGATGGGAATCCGGCATTTTCTTTTTGCGGTAAATAAAATGGATCTGGCAAGGTACAGTCAAAAAGAATATAGAAAGGTTGAAAAAGATATCCGCAAATTGGCGATTGATTTGGGCATTTCTTGTGTAGAAGTAATTCCGGTGTCGGCGACAGAAGGCGATAACGTCACGGAAAAGTCGGGACATATGCCATGGTATCAGAAAAAAACATTGCTTGATTATTTGGAAACAGTAGATATAGAAGAGGAAACGAAAGAACAGGGGTTTATCATGCCCGTTCAAAGAGTGTGCAGACCGAACGCTTCTTTTCGGGGATTTCAGGGACAAGTAGTCTCAGGAAGCGTAGCGATAGGAGATGAAATTACGGTATTGCCAAGCAGGGAAAAAGCAAGAGTAAAGTCTATTTTGCTGGCAGACCAGCCGGCAGAGTATATAGAAAAGGGGCAGCCGGCTACAGTTCAGCTCGACAAGGCGATTGATGTGTCCAGAGGAAACGTGCTGATGAAAAAGGTTGATCTGGAGGTCAGCAGTATGTTTACGGCTTCCATACTCTGGATGGATGATGAGGAATTGGTGCAGGGAAAGAGTTATTTGATAAAACTTGGAACAAAGACACTGCCTGCAACGGTAATGTCGGTGAAGTATAAGGTGGATATTCATTCAGGAGAAAATATAGCGGATTCCAGGCTGTATAAGAATGAGATTGCAGTCTGCGATATTGTTCTGGCAGAGAAGGCAGTTTTTGATACATTTGCGAATCACAGGGATTTGGGATGTTTTATTTTGATTGATCGTGTCACAAATATGACGTCCGCCTGTGGTGTGATCGAACATGCCCTGAGAAGAGCAGAGAATCTGACATGGCAAAAGCTGGATATCACGCGGGAATTTCGCGCAGAACGGATGGAGCAAAGACCGGTAACCCTGTGGTTTACAGGGCTTTCCGGGGCTGGGAAATCTGCGCTTGCTAATGAAATAGAGAAAGTTTTGAATGCCAGAGGAAATTATACCATGCTTCTGGATGGCGATAATGTGCGGATGGGATTGAATCAGAATCTGGGGTTTCAGGAACAGGACAGAATTGAAAATATACGAAGAACAGCAGAGGTGGCAAAACTGATGAATGATGCCGGATTGATTGTCCTAGTTTCTTTGATTTCACCTTATCGGAATGACAGAGGAAAGGCTCGGGAAATTGTAGGCAACGCTGATTTTGTGGAGATTTATGTAAGTACGCCTCTTGAGGAGTGCGAGAAGCGAGACGTAAAGGGATTGTATCGCAAGGCAAGGGAAGGGAAAATTCCTAATTTTACAGGGATATTCAGTCCCTATGAGCCGCCGTTTCATGCGGAAATAGAGGTGGATACCAGCCAATATACTTTGGAGGAAGCGGTGGATTATGTGTGGAACGAACTGCAAAAATATCTATAGAAGGCGGATAGGGTGGCCGATAAGACAGAACTATGGAGGTATTACAGGTGAAATTAGGAAAAACAAGTATAATTTTAGCGGCAATGATTACCGCTTTTTCATGCGCGGGTTGCAAGAATAATTCAACAACCTCGTCCGAAAGTAAAGGGGAAGAGTTGTTGAACGTATCCTATGATCCAACAAGAGAATTTTATGCGAAATATAATGAAATCTTCTGCAAACATTGGAAAGAAGAGTCGGGGGAAGAAATTACAGTTACCCAGTCGCACGGAGGCTCCGGTTCCCAGGCGCGTTCTGTGATTGAGGGTAACGAAGCGGATGTGGTCACATTAGCGCTTGCACATGACATCACGGCGATTGAAGAGTCTGGTCTGATTGACAGTGGTTGGATGAAGGAATTTGACAAGGAAAGTTCCCCCTATACTTCAACGATTGTATTTCTGGTTCGGAAGGGAAATGAAAAGAGCATAAAAGACTGGGATGATCTGATTCGGGAGGATGTGGAAGTGATCACACCGAATCCAAAGACTTCCGGCGGTGCATGCTGGAACTTCCTTGCGGCGTGGGCTTACTGGCAGGAGCAGGATGGAAATGACGAGGAGAAGACCAGAGAGTACATGAAAAAATTGTATGAGAATGTTCTGGTTCTGGATTCCGGCGCCAGGGGAGCGACGAATACCTTTGTGGAGAACGGCCAGGGGGATGTTCTGATTGCATGGGAGAATGAGG
Organism: Hespellia sp.; assembly: GCA_022790755.1. Lineage (GTDB taxonomy): Bacteria > Bacillota > Clostridia > Lachnospirales > Lachnospiraceae > Mediterraneibacter_A. The sequence continues at coordinate 8,363 of JAAVXR010000007.1, forward strand.
CTTATCTGTCTATGGAGGAATACCCGGATCAATATGAGATCGTGACGCCAAGTGTCAGTATTCTGGCGCAGCCGTCGGTGGCAGTGGTAGACCAAAATGCGGAAGCGCATGAAACGATCGAGCTTGCAAAAGTATACCTGGAATATCTCTACAGTGAGGAAGCGCAAAGGCTTGCGGGGGAGAATTATTATCGGCCATCAAATGAAGAAATTTTGCAGGAATTTTCCGATCAGTTTGATTTACAGATGAATCTTGTAACAATTGATGATTTTGGTGGATGGGATAAGGCCTATGAAACTTACTTTGATGATGATGCGATATTCGATCAGATCTATGCAGAGTAATAAATGAATTGGAAAGTATACAAATACAAATGGAGATGGAATTCGGTGGAGGAGAAGGAAGCATAAGCGATGGAGCAGCAGATTGTTAAAGTGAAGAATAAAAAAGGAACCCGGGTGATTCCGGGATTCGGGCTGACCATGGGCGTGACGGTCACTATGCTTGGCTGCTTTGTATTGATTCCGCTGGCGTCCGTGGTTCTAAGTGCTGTTGCACTTGATTTCGGAGAATTTCTGGAGATTGTGACGGCTCCGCAGATCGTGTCGGGGTATATCGTCAGTTTTTCCTGTGCATTTGTGGCAGCTTTGATAAACGCGGTGCTTGGCTTGTCCCTCGCGTGGATCTTGGTGCGCTATGAATTTCCCGGAAAGAAACTGATGGATGGACTGATCGAACTGCCATTCGCGCTTCCGACGGCTGTGGCGGGCATCTCTTTGACTTATCTGTACTCGGATCAGGGATGGATCGGCAGTCTGTTTGCCGGGATGGGGATCCGGATTGCTTATACACGAATCGGTATTACGATCGCCATGATATTTGTGGGGATTCCGTTTGTGGTCAGGGCAGTGCAGCCCGTGCTGGAAAAACTGGACAGACAGTATGAGGAAGCGGCAACGATGTTGGGGGCTGGAAGAACCTATATCTTCTTTCGGGTCATACTCCCGGAGTTGTTTCCAGCGCTTCTGGCGGGTTTTGGCCTGGCCTTTGCCAGAGGTATCGGTGAATACGGGAGTGTGGTGTTTATTGCGGGGAACATTCCCTACCAGACGCAGATCGCTCCGCTTTTGATTATGACGAAACTGGAACAGTACAAATATGCCGACGCTACTGCGATCGCTCTTGTATTGCTGGTCTTTTCTTTCCTGTTGATGTTTCTGATTAATTCGGTTCAACTTTACATGCAGAAGTTCAGTATGGGACAAGATCTGACTGGGGACGGACTTCATTCTATCCAAAAGGTGATAGCGCCGCATCAGGATGAGGGGAATCATCGCGTGAAATATTTCCTGATGAGTGTCTGTGTAGGGTTCCTTTTTGTGATGTTGGTATTGCCTCTTTTTGTAGTCATCGTAAATGCTCTGAGAGAGGGCTGGAATGTCTGGTTAGAAAGTGTCCTGGATGAATATACCATAAAAGCGTTACAACTTACGCTACTCGCGACGGTGGTTGCGGTAGCAGTAAATACAATCTTTGGATTGTTTGCATCGTATCTGTTGTCCAAATTTTATTTTCGAGGACGGCAAATATTGGCAGCGCTGATTGATCTTCCGTTTTCTGTTTCACCGGTGATAGCGGGCCTGATTTTTATATTGACCTTTGGAAATATCGGTTGGATGAACGGAATTTTGAAGACATATGATATCAAAATCGTATTTGCGGTGCCAGGAGTGATTTTGGCAACCATCTTTGTCACGTTTCCTTTTGTATTTCGCGAGTTATTTCCAGTAATGAATGCGCAGGGAAAGGATGAAGAAGAGGCGGCAGGTCTGATGGGAGCGGGAGGATTTACCATTTTTCGTAAGATTACGTTTCCGCATATGAAATGGGCGCTTCTTTACGGCGTGATACTCTGCACCGCGCGAGCGATGGGGGAATTTGGGGCGGTATCCGTTGTCTCCGGCCATCTGAGAGGCAAGACGAATACGCTGCCGCTGCATGTGGAGATTCTTTACAACGAGTTTAATACAACCGCGGCATTTGCGGTTTCCTCCATACTGGTGATACTCGCTGTATGTATCCTGATTGCAAGAAATCTTGTAGAGTGGAGACGAAAATAGGAGGAAGAGTGGACGATGTATGTGGAAATGAGACATATCCATAAAACGTTTGACGGGTTTCTTGCATCGAAAGACGTAAGTTTTGGGGTGGAAGAGGGGCGGCTTGCAGCCTTGCTCGGGCCAAGCGGAAGTGGAAAAACAACGATCCTGCGGATGATAGCGGGTCTGGACAGACCGGATTCGGGGGATATTCTGATCAACGGAGTCAAGGTGAACGATCTGCCGGGGAGTAAGCGGGGAATTGGTTTTGTGTTTCAGAATTATGCGCTGTTTCGCTATATGACGGTGACGGATAATATTGCGTTTGGTCTGGAGGTACAAAAAAAAAGCAAAAATGAGATAAAAGATCGGGTGGAAGAACTTTTGGAACTGATTTCGATGAAAGACTTGGGGAAACGGTATCCTCATCAATTATCTGGTGGGCAACGACAGAGAGTCGCTTTTGCCAGGGCGCTGGCGCCAAATCCAAGGTTATTGCTTCTGGACGAGCCGTTTGCGGCGATTGACGCAAAGGTACGCCGGGAACTTCGAACCTGGCTGCGGGAAATGATTGGGAGGGTAGGAATCACCAGTATTTTTGTGACACATGATCAGGAAGAGGCGATGGAAGTGGCAGATACCATTATTATTACGAATCAGGGGAGTGTGGAACAGATTGGCACACCGGAGGAGATTTGCGAGAATCCGGCAACGAGGTTTGTGGAATCGTTTGTGGATGTTGAGCGGTATGAAGTCATGAAACAAATCAGAAAGTCCGAAAAAAACAAAAATAGCTGAGGAGAGTGTAAAAGAGTATGTGGAAGGAAGAACTGGAGACTGCACAATATGCGGCTGTTGAGGCTGGGAAAGCAATTATGGAATTCTATAAAAATGTGGATGTTTCCGTGGAGTATAAAGACGATCATTCTCCATTGACAGCAGCGGATAAAGCGGCAAATCAGAGGATTGTAAAAATATTGAAAAATAGGTTCCCATCATACGCGATTTTGTCAGAAGAAGAAAAAGACGATAAATCAAGATTGGATAAGGAATGCTGTTTTATCGTAGATCCATTGGATGGAACAAAGGAATTTCTCAAAAGAAACGGTCAGTTTACGGTAAATATTGCTCTGGCGTACAGACAAGAATCTGTTATGGGTGTAATTTATGTGCCGGTTGCTGAAACATTGTATTATGCGGTGAAAGGTTTTGGCTCCTTTGTGAAGTCGAGAGAAGGAGTGACTAAAAGATTGTCTACATCTCGTAATACAGAAATTTCTTCTCTTCGGGTGGTCATGAGCAGTTCTCACGGATGTGCACAGATGGATGAGATGATAGAAAAATATCGGTTTACCAATCTGATCAAAGTGGGGAGTTCTTTGAAAGGCTGCATGATTGCGGAGGGTAAAGCGGATGTGTATTATCGATTTAATCCGACAATGGAATGGGATACAGCGGCAATGCAGTGCATTACAGAGGAAGCGGGAGCAATATTTCGACAGATGGATGGAAGTCTGATGACTTATAATCGGGAGAATTGTGTCAATAAGAAAGGATTTTATATTATTAATCACGAGAAAAACTTATTTATATAAGAAAGAAAAGATGGAATAGAAATCGGAGAGGAAAGAGTAAAGAAAGGATATCGGATATGCATAAAAGTGCAATGCTTCGTATGGAATGGTTCGTGAAACATTATGTGAAAGATGGAGAAAATGTCAGGGTGTTGGATGTTGGAAGTTACAACATTTATGGCTGTTATAAAGAACTTTTTGAGGGTTACAAACTGCAGTATGTTGGTCTAGATCTTGAAGAGGGGCCAAATGTAGACTTTATTCCGAAAGAAGCGTATTCGTGGGATGAACTAGAAGATGAAAGTTTTGACTATATCATTTCTGGAAACGCATTTGAACATATAGAATTTCCCTGGCTGACGATACGTGAAATATATAAGAAGTTAAAATGGGGTGGTTTTGCATGCATTTTGGCTCCAAATTCTATTTACGAACATCGTTATCCGACGGACTGCTACAGATATTATGAAGATGGATTCCGCGCATTGGCAAAGTGGGGAGGTTTTACAGCGATTGATGTTACGGTATCAGGGGTGCCGGATGAAAATGTTTCGCCTGAGTGGACATGCGAAGGAAATAACGACACCATGATGGTATTAATAAAGACTACTGAGGATATTGATTTGGAGGCTTTTCCAAAGTTTAAATGCGAAAGGCGATATAAGCATGCGTTCGAGTGGTGCCGGAGATATTTTTATTTATTGAAGTGGATAGAGACGGAAGATAGAGAAGAAAAAGTGGAACATTTTATACAGGAAAAGGGGTTTCGTAACATTTATGTGTATGGATACGGGCCGATCGGCAAGCTTTTATATGAACTGTTACAGCAATTAGATATAGGTCGGATAGAGATAATAGACAAGAATGCAGATGATATAAGGGATTTACCTGTTCTTAGGGTAGGTGAAGAGATTGACGAGAGTGAAGACTCTTGTATGCTTATATCTGTTTTGGATTTATGGCTGAAGGAAGAGTTGGATACAAAATATAAGAAGATTTGTAAGTACTATGTTGACGAGCTTTTTTAGCTGCTGACATATTACTTATATTTGGTTGTGCTGCAAAATCTGCACAGAAGGGGAGAAATGTGAAACCATTGGTGAGCGTTGTCATGCCGTCTTACAATTGTGAGCGATTTATCGGAGAAGCGATTGAATCGGTAGTTGGACAAACATATAAGAATTGGGAATTGATAATTGTAGAGGATGGATCAACAGACCATACAATAGAAATTATTAAAACTTATAAAGATAATCGAATTAAAGTCCTATGCAATGAGATGAACCAAGGAATTGCCAATGCGACAAACCGGGGAATAAAAGAGAGTAAAGGAACGTACATCGCGTTACTCGACGACGATGATATTGCAGAAAAGGGTAGGTTGGCCTTACAGGTGGAATATTTGGAGAAGCATCCAGAGATCGATATTTTAGGAGGCCGAACTATATTTATAGATGAATCCGGGAAAACAATAGATTATTCTGGGATACCGAGAAGAAATCCAAAGTATATAAAAGCGGTGCTTCTTTTTAACTGTATGGATTTTTTGAACGGTACGGCTATGATTCGAAGAGCATTTATTGAAAAAAATCATTTGCATTATGAAAACTCATGTTATGGAATGCAGGATTATAAGTTTTATATTGAAAGTTCAAAAGTCGGAAATATATCGACTATTAACCAGTTTTTGCTGAGACACAGATTACATGATCGGAATGAAACGGACAGAAATTTTCAACTTTTTTCAGAGCAGAGGAAAGTGGCTTATGCCAGTTTTCAGCGTGATTCCTTAAGGAAAAGTGGTTTTTGTTTGACAGAGAATGCGTTGACTTTGTTGAATAAAGCGTTGGCGGAAAGAGATGGAAAATGTGAATCTATTCAGGAATTGGAAGAACTATACGGGATATTTTGTGAACTGTTGAGACAGGGGAGAGAGAGGAAGATTGATTACCTGGAGGAACTGGAGCATGTCTGTAGGGTGAAAATGGGAGAACAGTTGATTCGAATGGATCACTTGTTTGACAGGAAGCAGACTTCTGGTGTTAAGAAAGAAAAATGAAGAAGAAAAATAAGGAAGAAAGATATGAAGTGGCAAAATAAAGGACATGAATTTGATACATATGGAGAAAAGTTGGCAGAAACTTTTCATGAGAGAGGTGATGTGTTCTATATATTTGGTGCGGGATTTTTAGGCAGTGAAATCAGAGCTGTTATTGAAAAGACAGGCTGCTTTGGGGGATTTATTGATAATGATGAAAGAAAGCAGCTTTCCGGTGTAAATGGAGTGAAGGTTTTTTCATTACAGGAATACCTGAAAATGGAAAAAAAGGGGCTTGTGATTCTTGCAGTGGATAAAAGCAATGTTCCGACGATTGCAAAACAACTTTGTGCGGCGGGATTGAAACTGGATAAAGATTATTATGAATGGGATACCTTTATGAAACGGGTGTTTCCGATTTTATCCGTGTATGCAAACAAGCAGGTTTATGTGGAATTGGCGCAGATTTGTCTCACAGAAAGATGTACGTTAAAGTGCAGAAAATGCGCCCATGCTTGTTATGCCGTGGGTCCTGAGAGTGAAGATATGAGTATCGAACAGGCAAAAGAAAGTGCGGATTCTTTTTTTGCTCATGTGGACATGGTGAAAGAGTTTGTATTGATAGGCGGCGAGCCTTTCCTATACAAAGAACTGGGCGAGATCATTACTTACATTGGTGAGAGATATCGAGACAAAATGGTTATTTTTTCGATTACCACGAATGGCACAATTCTACCAGATCGAGCAGTACTGGATTTGTGTAAAAAGTATCGCGTGACGGTTCGTATCTCTGATTATTCTGGTACGTTAAAACGACTGGAAGAAAAATATACACAAATAAAGGAAGTTTTAGAAAACAATGGAGTTATATATACAATCAGTGAGAAAGAAGCGAAATGGATGGATTATGGATTTGAGACGGTAAACAGAGGTGGAGTAGAGGAGGAATTGATATCTGCATTTGACAGATGCAAAACACCATGTCGAGAAATTAGAGGGAGCCATTATTATTATTGCGTGATGGCGAGAAGCGTATCGGATAATCTGAAGATGGAGACAGGGAAAACGGATTATCTAGATCTGAAAGAATTAACAAAAGTAGATCAGAAGATTTTGTTGGAGTTTCAGATGGGGTATTCCGAGAAGGGATATCTTGACATGTGTAACCATTGTCATGGTGCGGATGCATCAAACTATCCTATTTTGGCGGCCGAACAAATGAAAAGGAATGTCAGCGATGAGATTATCAGTAATCGTACCAGTCTATAACGTAGAACAGTACCTGGAGGAATGCCTTAACAGTCTGCTTTCTCAGACGGACCCCTTCGATGAGATTCTCTTAATCAACGATGGTTCTACGGATAGCAGCGGAAAGATCTGCGAACGATACGCCCGTCAGTATCCTCAAGTATTGTTGATAAATCAGGAAAACGCCGGGCTGGGAGAAGCGAGAAACGCCGGATTGAGAAGGGTAAGCGGGGGGTATGTGATCTTCGTCGATTCCGATGATTATGTCAGGGCAAAAACTTGTGAAGCGATCAAGAAGGCGCTGGCAGTCCGGGAGGTGGACGTGTTGCTCTATAATGCAGATATTCAGTATGACGTTGCGTTTACCGAACGCAAAAGCGCCTTTTGTCATATGGAAGAATTGGATGGAAAGTATCTGCATGGTATGGACTATCTGGAGAAGGCTTTACCGGCGAGGTATACCAGTTCTGCCTGTGTGGCGGCATATCGAAGAAGCTTTCTGGAAAATGGTCAGATTCATTTCCCAAAAGGAATCTATTTCGAGGATCACTTATTCAGTTTGCAGGTGATGTCCAATGCAAAAATGGTTTCCGGAATCCCGGACGCTCTTTATGTCAGAAGATGCAGGGAAGACTCGATTATGACAGGGAGAATGACGGAAAAGAAATGCAGAGATCTGGTCACGAACCAAAAGCTCATATGGGATTATATCGCGAAATATCCAGGTTGGACAGATCGAAAAGAGTTGTCGAGAAGGGTGATTTCATTTGGAATTATACATACCTTTTTTGAATTGTCGCAGTATGAAGCGATCTGTAGAGAAGAGATTTGTGGGCAAGAAATCAGAAGAAAAGAAACCTGCAGAAAAATGAAAAAAGATCCGGAATTCATTGTCGGATTAAAACAGGAACTTGTGGAACTATTATTTCAAATGTGGTTCCCCTTATTTCGGGAAGAACAGTATGATCTAGGGACGAGTCTGGCGTTTTTGCTGATTTTAAAAGGAGATAGTGGAAAAAGAGCAACTTATCAAAAGATTCGTTCAGCTGAGAACCGGGTGCGCACACTTCTTCATAAAAAATTGTCTGAACTCCCTTTGAATAGAACAGGAGAAAAAGTAGGGATTTACGGTCTGGGGAAGCATACACAGGTTCTTTTGAGGTTGTATCGGCAGGAAATCGGAGCGATTCAGTCGGATCTTTTTTATATCGTCTCAACGGAAGAAGAAAAGCGAAAATGGGGTTCGGGGAAAACTGGGAAAAGAGGAGAGAAACAGAAAATAAAAGAAGAGCAAGATATAAAAGAAAAACAAAAAAGAAGGCAGCAGGGAGAACCGCCGCAGAAAAGGATTTTCCTGTGTGAAGACATTCCAGAAGACACAGCATATATTATCCTTTCCAGTATGGGATACCAACAGGAAATGTATGAGAACCTGCGACAGCAAGAGATAGACGAGGAGAAGATCATCAGACTTTATACGGATCATACGGTTTGTGATCTAATTCTGGCAGTGTGGGTGATGGATTATGAGGCAGGTAGTTGTTTATCTGTGTGAACGAGGATGCTGTTTGAAACGGTTTCACACAGGGGGAATTCCGTGACAGAGAGCAAAAATAAAAAGAAGAAACAAAGAACAGACGACAGGGAGCAGAAACAGATGGAAAAAGAAAAGTATTGGCTCCGAAAAGTGGCGAAGTATGATTACATTATTCTTTACGGTGCGGGCCTGGTGGGAGGCCTTACCGCGAAAAGATTGCTGGCGAATGGTTTGGAACATAAAATTGTGGGTTATGCCGTCAGCAAACGGGACAAGGAGTCTCCTTCTGGGGAGAAAGTCAACGAATTGTATGTGTACGAGATTCAGGAATTGAAGCGCTATGCGAAGGAAGCATTGGTGATTGTTGCAACCATGCCGGTGTTACACGATGTGATCACCAGGACCTTGCGGGAGAACGGATTTGAACAGTATTCCCTTGTGACGACAAAGCTCTATGACAGCTTTTGTCGGAATTATATCGCGGACTTTCGTAGAACAAAGACGGTGTCTTTTCCGGAAAATGTGAAGAAGAGAATTCTGTTTCTGGCTTCTGACAATAACCGGACATCCGGGGCCTTTCTCTGTATGGCGGAACTCTGTGAGATGATAGAGGAGCAAAGGAAGAGAAAACAGACCGGAAAGGTGGAGGACGATTTTGCGGTACTGGTGGTTTTGCCGGAGTATGGAACCGGGGAAGAGTTGTTGATCCAGAAAGGAATTCCTTATACCTATATTCCTTCGAAAGACTGGGGATATGAGATTGCCAGAGATCAGGACGGGATTGCGAAATTGAAGTTTGCAGTCGGACAACTCTCCAATTACAAGGCGAAAAGGGAACTGGAGCGATTGATCCGAGAGCAATCCGTAAACCTGGTACATTGCAATACGACATACACTTATGTCGGAGCATTGGCCGCCAAAGCCTGCGGAATTCCCGTTGTCTGGCATCTCAGAGAAAATATGGAGCATCAGGGGTATCGGTTTTTTACCAGAAAGTGGGCGTTGAGATTGATCCAGCAGGCAGAGCAGATCATCGCAGTATCGGAGTATATTCGATATCTGTTGCCGATACGTGGTCCAGAGCAGATTCGTGTGGTTTATGATGCGGTGGAGCTGGGGACTTTGCCCGTCCGGGAAAGAGTCATTCTTGGAATGGATACGGTACATATGATGATTGTAGGAGCGATTACGCCGTATAAAGGGCAGGAGGAACTGATCGAAGCCTGTTATCTTCTGTCAAAAAAGAAGGAGATAACATTCCATTTACAGATTGTAGGGACGGGAGAAGCGGCATATGTAGAACAATTACGAGAGAAGACTCGGCAGTATCATCTGGAGCGTCAGGTGGAATTCTATGGTGCAAGTCGGGAAGTTGGAAAACTGTATGAAAAGGCTGATATTGTCTTTATGTGCAGTAAAGCGGAACCGTATGGACGTGTCACGGTGGAGGCGATGATGACAGGATGTCTGGTAATTGGAGCTCGGTCTGGAGCGACTACAGAATTGATTCGAGCCGGCGAGACAGGATTTCTTTATGAACCCGGAAATGCCGGAGCACTTGCAGACTGCATTCAGAAGGCGGTGTCTTGCCCGGAACAGTCCAGAATCCTTGCAAAGAAGGGACAGGCGTTTGCCAGAAGGACCTTTACAAAGGAGCGGAATCTCTGTCAAATCCTGGAGGTTTATCGGGAAGTGTTAAGAAAATAAAAGTTGCTGTCGGATGGAGAACTGTGTTCGGAGATAGCGTAAATGTTTGAACAACGTTCTTTTACAGATGTGTGTAGATAATAAGAGAGGAAATCAGATTTTTTGAGAAACGGATACCGGATTATGCCGTGAAATGGGCGCAGAATGGAGGAAGAAGGATGCATGAAGATAGCAGAAATAGAAACGATGAGGTCCAAACACTGATAGGAAATAAAGATCTGGTAGTATTCGGCGCCCGGAATGTGGCGCGCGAGGTGGCGGGCTGTCTGCTCCAAAAACCTTATCAGGCACGAATTCGCTATTTTCTGGTAACGGATCGGAAGGACAATCCGGACAGCCTGTTTGGGATTCCGGTAATTACGCTGTCCGAAGCTGCAACCTTTCTGCCCCGGGATACGATGATCGTCATTGCCGCGGTGGAAAAGCATCTGGATTCGATTCTGGAAGGATTACATAGTTATGGATACAGGCGGACGATTTCGCTGACCTTCGACTGCGATCTGTGGGAGCAGGTACGGGAGTTCTATTTTCAGGAAACCTGGAAGGAACGGGAATATCCGTATCTGACCTTGGAGGAAGCATTGAAGCGCGTGAGTCCTGTTTTAGATTGCCCAGCTGGGAAACCGGAATACAAGAAAAGAGTAGATAGGTCAACCGTGGATATAACATCGGCGAAATATTTTGAAGAATCGAAACAGGCAAAGGAAGAGACAGCGCCGGACGTCCATCTTTACACCGCGAAATGTCATGTTGATCGGACCCTTCGAGAAGATTTCTCAAGATTTTCCTGGGAGATTCCGATACAGGTGGGGGCGGACCTGACGGACCACAGGATCTGTACGGTCTGTGATAATACCGGAGAGCACATTTCCGGAAAGAATCGGGAATATTGTGAGTTGACTGCGTTGTACTGGATTTGGAAAAATGACCAGGCGAAGTACAGTGGGCTGGGGCATTACCGAAGACATTTTATACTGACACCAGAACTCTTGGAGCAACTGGAACAGTCGGATATTGATGTGGTTCTGACGGTCCCGGTGTTCAATCTGCCGGATGTGCGGACGGTCTATGAGTTGGATCATGTGGTGGCAGACTGGGACGTGATGCTGGAGGCAATTGAAAGGTTTGCACCGGAGTATCGGAAGGCGGCTGATACTTTGCAGAAAGGAACCTACTATCATGCGTACAATATGTTGATTGCGCGCAGGGAGATCTTGGATAAGTATTGCTGTTGGCTGTTTCCGATTTTGAAGTACTGTGAGGAACATTGCGAGCAAAAGGAAGATTCGTATCAGAACCGATATATTGGCTTTCTGGCGGAGCGGCTGCTTTCGATCTATTTCCTGTATCATGAGGCGGACTATAAGATCGTACATGCGCGGAAGCATTTTGTGATGGAGTA
>JAAVXR010000070.1 GCA_022790755.1 Hespellia sp.
AAAATATAAGAAGTTAGACCTTGATATGTGAGGTTTACCACTAATACAAAATGCCCGAATAGCTGATAAAATGGGGCTATTCGGACATTTGAGAAGATATAAAAAGATAGTCAAAAAGACATATATAATTTATTATAAATTAGGTAATGAATTTCAAGAATTCTTCTTACAAATTATAAGATTTTTTGTGCAAAATCAATATCCTATATTTTTCATTATTGTTTCTTTGGATAAAATAAATTTGAAAAATCTTAGACTAAATAAAGTGCAAAATCTTTATAGTTTAAGATTGGATATTACAAAAGAAGATATTAAACAGTTATTAGACAGTGATAATATTTTAAATGTGAATAATGTTTCTGGTTTATTTGGTTCTTTCATTGAAGTTATTTATTTTTTAAAGTATTTATCTCAATTAGAAGATGCTGTTCGGGATATGAATGATTTTAAATTAGCATATCATTCATTTAAACGATGTGAAATTTTAAAAAACGAAATTATTTCTAAATTTAAAAAAATTTTCTTCTTTCATAATGAGGCTGAGGCGCTCTGTTCATGCATATATTATTCTTCATCAGGAATACATATGGATCATATTTTTCATTCAAAAAAATCGGAAAATATTATAAATGTCCTGCTTGATGCCGAGCTAATTAAAAAAGATGATAATGATTATTATGTTGTATGGCATGATTATTATAAAGAAATTTATATAAATAATTTCCCTTTAAAATTGTATAAAGGAATTGAAATATCCTTTATGTCAACATATGACATAAAAAATCAGTTTGATTTGAAGTGTATAGATTCAAAAATCTCAAAAAAAACGCTGGAGCATTTAAAAAAATTGTATTCCCTGCAAAAATTCTATTCGATCTATTATATTTTAGAAAATGTTTTTTTTAACAAAGAAGCGCGTCATCAATTAAAGAATCGAATTCGCTCTGAGGATTATTATTTATTGTTTGCTTATTTTTGTTATGCGAATACAAATGCCGGCTCTATATGTACTGGATACGATATGTTTCAGGAGCTTTATATGGAATCCTGTAATTCTTCTAAACCAATGATTCAAACAATAAATTATATAATCCTATTTGAACTAATTAACAGTTTATTTGAAAGTGATGATTATAAAACCTCTCTGGAAAAAATACATGTATTTTATAACATGCCTCTAAATATAAAAAATAATTGGATTTATCTGTTTGAGTGGGATTATAATTCAATTGAATATGCAGTTGGCACAATTGAATTACTGATTGAATCAGAAAATGGAATAGATTGTTTGGATAAAGTGCCAAACGAAACTGAATTAGCAAAAAAAGATGTTGCTTTTTCCACGTACAGAATTTTACTATGTAATTTGACAAATAACTTTGCAATGGCAAAGACATATTTGAAAAAATTTCATCAGATAGTAATGGCAAAAAAAGAATTTGATTTAAAAACTAAATATATGTATGATTTTACAATAAAATTTTTAGATTGCATTGACAATGTAGTTGATATTAGCGAAGTAATACAAGCCAATGATAAATTGAAAAATGAATTTTTAAATGATTACAACAGACATATTTCTGTCATCTCCATATTGGCATTGTTAAAAAAAGACATTTGTTTATGCGAGTCATACAGACTGGAATATATAAAAACAAATCGTCCTATGAAAAAGCGCCAAAAAGCGTTTCAGGATGCGCTTCTTGCCCTCATCAGTTTATATCGTCAAGATAAAGAAGGGGCGATTAAAAAGCTGCAGGCTGAAATGAATATCTTTAAAAATAAAAAAACATATTTGCCTATTGTTCAAAAAAACATTAATTATGTAAAAAAATATGATTTTTGTTTGCAAAATGTAGAGTTTTATATAGGACAGAAACTATATAGTAACAAATATTATATAGATATAAGGATGTTATATTGAGTTTAATGTTCAATAAATAGTCGTATCATGAATATTTGGCTGAATATGCCTCCGAAGCTCTTCTGCTGACAGATATTCAATATATTCGTCGACATCTATAAGAGTTTTTATTTTTTCAAAAGTATATTTGAGATATTTCTTTTTGGCATTTTCATCTAAAACAAATTCGAATATTTGGCGAATAATTAAATTATAAAAATGCTCTAATGATGCGTAATAATTATACCGAAACTTTTCATAAATATGGTTTTCTGTTAAAAAGCTTTTGATAATGGAATATGCTGTCATCATATCATCAATATTCCTATAGGAAAAAGATTGTACAATTGATCCAGATCTTTTGAAATGATGATATAAAACACCTGGGATACATGCCACTTTTTTTGCCGCTAAGGTACATGTATATGAAAAAGGCTGATCTTCAAAGAAAATATTCTCTGGGAAAAACAATGAATTATTTATTAAGAAATCTCTGCGGTAAATTTTATTTAAAGCAGAAGGCAAATATTTAATTTCATATTTATATTCATTTGTCATAATCCGAAATGCCATTTCGCCAGAAAATACATATTCCTGCTTATAAAAACATTTATAAATGGGAACTGATACAGAATAATCATATTCACGCACTAATCCACATGTAGCAATATCAGCACATAATGCTTCTGCACGGTTGTACATTGTTTCCAAATAATTTAAATCAAGCCAGTCATCACTGTCAATAAACGCCACGTATTTTCCATGGGCGTTTTGAAGCGCTTTATTTCTGGCACCTCCAGGGCCGCAGCTTGATTTTAACTGATAAAAATGAATATTATCATATTTTTTTGAATACTCTTGTGCAATAGCAGGAGTGCTATCTACTGAAACATCATCAATAATAAGTATTTCGATATCTGGTAAAGTCTGGCTGATAATTGAATCTAAACATTTGGCCACATATTTCTCTGTATTATGAGTTGTAATAATAACGCTTAATTTCATTTTATCCTCCTGTTATTTATATGCTTTATAGTATGTTTTTGTTTATATTTTATCCAGCGGATAACTTCGGATTATCTGCACCATTCCTATTCCATCTAATCAACGGATAACTATCAATTATCTTCTGTTCGGATTTTTTATTTCATAATAATCATACTATCTTTTCCAACTATATGGTTAACATCTTATCTTCCAATTTTACCACAAAACTTATAATCTACATCCAATTTAATTGCACTTTTGACACAAGATATTATATAAACATTTAAGCCAATCAACAAATTGGTCTGTTATCTTATGATCTTACATTTATTATTTAAATAAACCTTGCAAGTTCTTCATTTTTTCATTAATTTGTTACGTTAAAGAGGCAAACACTGTACTCGCGCGCACGTTCCATCCGATATCCCGCATAATCCTTCTGCACCACATCCATTTCAGGCAATTTTGACACCTTCTTTCCGCACATTTTGATAAAGACCAGATACCGACATATATTTTTGAAAAAGCTGATAGTTTTGAAAAACAGGCGATAATACGACATCATACTCCAGATCCAACTGATCGGACACATCCAAAATCTTTTTTCGTTCTACAGAAATGTCCTCCTTTGGAACATCAAGCAATACCAAAATGTCAATATCACTGTCTACTGCGAAATCTCCTCTTGCACAGGAACCATACAAAATAATTTCCTGCAATTTCTTTCCATAAATCCCCTTCGCTTCTTTTGCAAATTTTTCAACAACATCTCGAATCTTAGTCTCTGTCATAAGGTATCTCCTTCTGCCACAAACTCACATTTTTCATTTCCAATCAAATTTTCCATTATGCGTTATTAAACAACACCCTCTGATAAAACCTCAAATCCCCCGCGGCAACCTCCAGACAGCCTTTCACCCATAGCCATCCGCCTCATCACTCCGCGGGGAACTCCTCTCTACTTAGGAATTTCGGATTAGAAATCTCTCCTTCAAGAATCCCAACTCAGAACCCTCTCCCCAAAGCTTCCCAATCAAATCCCATATTCTCTTAAATATTCAACAAATCACTAAACACCTTCAGCGCTCCATCCGTCTCATGCGCCAGCACGCGTTTTGCCAGCACCTTGCCGAGCTGCACGCCTTCCTGGTCGAAGCTGTTGACATTCCATAGGAATCCCTGGAACATCACTTTGTTCTCGAAATGTGCCAGGAGTGCGCCGATTGTTCTCGGATTCACCTGCTCGCCGATGATAATGCTGGATGGACGTCCGCCCTCAAAGTTCTTATTGCGGTTCTCATCAGCCTTGCCGCATGCAAATGCGATAATCTGAGCTGCAACATTCGCGCAGAGTTTCTGCTGGCTCGTGCTGTCCTGAATCACTACATCTGTGCCAATCTGGTTGTTCTTGAATCCGACAAACTGCAGCGGTACAAGATCGGTTCCCTGATGAAGAAGCTGATAGAATGAATGCTGTCCATTTGTTCCCGGCTCGCCGAAGATCACCGGCCCTGTTGAGTAATGAACACGCTCACCGAAACGATTGACGCATTTACCGTTCGACTCCATATCCAACTGCTGCAAATGTGCCGGGAAACGATTCAGTGCCTGGGAGTATGGAAGAACCGCTGTACACAGATGGCCCAGTACGTTGCGCTCGTAAACGCCGATCAGCGCATCCATCATCGCCGCATTCTTAAACGGATCTTTCTCCGTCGCAGATTTGTCTGCTTCTGCAGCGCCATCCAGGAACTGTGCAAATACTTCCGGCCCAAACGCCAGAGATAATACTGCTCCGCCAACCGCAGAAGTGGAAGAATAACGTCCTCCGATATAATCGTCCATGAAGAACGCCGCCAGGTAATCTGTTCCCTTTGCCAACGGAGACGTCTCGCTGGTGATCGCGAGCATATGCTTGGAAACATCCAATCCCGCCTTCTTTAAAGCATCTTTCACAAATGCTTCATTCGTCAAAGTCTCAAGCGTTGTTCCAGACTTTGACACAACGATAAACAGGGAATGCGCAACGTCAATGGAATTCAGAACGGCCGCCGCATCGTCCGGGTCCACATTGCTGATGAATCTTGCTTCCATTTTCAAAGTATTGTTCTTCTTTGCCCAATTCTCCAACGCCAGATATACGGCGCGGGGACCGAGATCGCTTCCGCCGATTCCAATCTGAACCACCGTCGTGAACTTCTCGCCAGCTTCGTTTGCAATCTCGCCGGAGTATACTTTTTCTGCAAACTCAGCAATCTTCTTTTGCTGTTCTGTATAGAACTCACGCTTATCGACTCCATCCGCCTCGACAGCATTGCCAAGCTGTCCACGCGTCAAATGATGCAGAACAAGACGTTTCTCTCCCGTATTCACTACTGCGCCATTATAAAGCTCCTCAAACTTCTCGGAAAGCTGAGCCTCCTCTGCCAACTTAGCAAGAATCCCAAGCACCTTGTCATCCACCTGTTTGGCACCATAATTATAAACAAAACCTTCCGCCATCGGAATACTGTAGTTCTTTACACGCTCTGCCCCACCTTCGCCGGACATCGCCGAAACCAGTTCCACGCGGTCTGCCTTTAAAAGCTCCTGAAATGCTTGAAGCGTATCTAGATTGTTCCAGGTAATCATTGTCAATTCCTCCTTGAAAAATAATATGTCTCTTAAGCCACGAAACTCTTGTCAACTGGAATAATTATACTATTAAATTGCCATGAATACAAGCCTTCAAATTCTTTACAAAACAACATCATTCCAGTATAATCTGATTTAAGAGAATCGGTTTGCTGCATTGATTTTCATTCATGCATCACCCCTCTTTTCTCACATTTTAAATTACATAACCGGACACTTTTATAGTCCCGGATACTCAAACACTTTTATAAATGGAGGAAGTCTTCGATGAATGAAAACAAAAAATCACTAAAAGGTATCATGCGCATCCTGATCCTTTTCGCAGCAATTATCGTTTTATTTTGGTGGTACACCTCCCAGAATAACGACCGTATCAAAAAACAGAACCTGAGATATGCCGCAGATTCCGCACAGCAAAAAGCGAAAAATATTGAGGATGAATTTGAAAACGCGTGCAATCGAATCAGCACTTATTCCTACTTTCTCGGCCAAAGTCTGTCTGAACCGACAGTCCAGGCACAAGCTTTGTCAGAGATGACACAGAATTCCCTATTTGATTCTTTCGCATTTACAAATGCAAGTGGCGTGAGTTTGTTTTCTGATGGTCATTCCTCAGATTCTTCTAATACCGAACACTTTATCAATGGCATGAACGGGGAAACCGGGATCTCTGTTGAATTTCAATCCGATCATATGGGTGAGACAGTCGTCAATTTCTATACGCCCCTTTATTATCAAGGCGAAATCATAGGTGTACTTCGTGGTCTGTATTCGGCAGAAGCTCATTTACACGACCTCCTATCTTTTGAATATTTTGGAGAAAGTGCGGATGCCTATCTCTGTCTCCCCGACGGTGTGCCTATCGCAAGCTCAAGCGGGCATATATATACGGAAAACATCTTCGATACTTTGACTGAATCCGGAATGATTGATTCAGCCACCGCTTCCAATGCCAAAAAGGAGATTCCAGAAGGGGAAATTCATGCATTTATATGCTCAGCCAACAGCAACACAGATAATATCTGTGTAGTCGATCTTTCCGACAGTGAGTATATACTCGTACAAACCTTCCCTAAGAGTATCACACATTCAATGGTAGCAAATGCGAATCGCACGGGAGTGATATTAGAATTCCTCTTGATTCTCTTATTTATCATATACATCCTGCTGCTTCTCGCAAATGCAAGAACGGAAAAAAAGGTCCTGGAACGCGAAAATCGGGAGATGGGCTATGTGATTGACGGAGTTACCACTCTGTTTGCCCGTTTTGTCATGGTGGACTTTGAGAAGAACACTTACCAATATCTCTCCGGAACACGTCCGGAACAAGAAGACTTTGCTGTCGCTGGACCTTATAAAAACCTTGTGAAATATCTGTGCTCCTATTTTAAGGAAGAAGAGGACCGCCAGAAGTTTTCTGAATTATTAAACAGAAAGTCTTTGATCAAAGCATTTGGAACAGATAATCCCGATGTTCGCTTTGAATGCCATGTACAAAAAAATGGAAAAAACGAATGGGAACATATGAATATCATCTGTCTGGAGCGAAAAGACGGCCAAGCAAGCAAGGTCCTGCTGATCCGTCAGAATATCACCGAAGTAAAAGAAAGAGAATTGCGTATCCAGGCAGAAATTTCCCTTGCAAACCGAAAGGAAAGGCAGTATCGGATTGCCATCACCTCCAACGCAATCTGTACATTTGATTTCAACCTGACACGTGACCTGATTGATCAGGATATCATCCGAATCATCGACGACAAACTCATTTCCCTGCTGGATTATGTGGGTCTTCAAGCCCCATGCAGAGCCTCTGAATGGTTTGAATGCCAGAAACAACTTGTCGCAGAAGAATCCATGAAAGAGTATTGCGACGTTGTAAACCTGCAATATTTGAAAGACAGCTTCGCGCAAGGCGATGCAGAAGTCGATGTCGAATATTGGACCGATGACTCCACCGGACGGAAAATCTGTGTTCGTCAGTCTTACATCATGACTTGGGACGACGCTACCGGTGACATCATGGTCATGGTAGTGACAAAAGAAATCACCGGACAAGTGAAAAAGCAAAAAGAACAGACACAAGCGCTGCAGGATGCGCTCATGCAAGCCCAACATGCCAATAATGCAAAGACCACATTCCTTTCCAATATGTCTCACGACATCCGGACACCTATGAATGCTATTATTGGATTTGCAACCATCGCGACCAGCCACATTGATAACAAAAATCAAGTGAAAGAATGTCTCCAAAAGGTTCTTTCTTCCAGCAACCATCTGCTAAGCCTGATCAACGATATCTTGGATATGAGCAGAATCGAGAGTGGAAAGGTTCAAATCAATGAACAGGAATGTAACATTTCCGAGCTTATGCACAATCTCGTAAACATTATTCAACCGCAAATAAAGGCTAAACAATTAGAACTGTTCATCGACACCTTCAATATTGCAAATGAAGATGTGATTGCTGATTCTCTAAAATTGAATCAGATCTTTATCAATCTGTTGAGCAACGCCGTCAAATATACGCCAGCCGGAGGAATCGTCAGTTTCCGTATTATGCAGGAGACCACCTTCCGTCATGGATATGGCGATTACACTTTCATCGTTAAAGATAATGGAATCGGTATGTCTCCTGATTTTGTGGAACACATTTTTGAGCCATTCGAACGCGAGGCAAGTACCACAAAGACCGGTATCCAGGGAACAGGACTTGGTATGGCAATCACAAAGAATATTGTGGAAATGATGCAAGGTACCATCACTGTACAAAGTGAAGCCGGTAAGGGAAGCGAATTTGTTGTTAAACTTACATTAAAGTTACAGGATATCAAAAAGAATACGGCACAGATCAAAGAATTAGCCGGGCTGCGCTCTCTGGTAGTCGACGACGACTTCCACACTTGTGACAGCGTAAGTAAAATGCTGAAACAACTCGGAATGCGTGCCGATTGGACGACATCCGGTAGAGATGCTGCTTTCCGTGCGGAAAGTGCTCACGACGAAGGAGATCCTTATCACACTTACATCATAGACTGGCAAATGCCAGAAACCAGCGGTGTGGAGACAGCCCGGAAGATTCGCAGCGTCATCGGCGGTGATGTCCCAATCATCATTTTGACAGCTTATGACTGGACAGATATCGAAGAAGAAGCAATTGCGGCTGGCATCACCGCATTTTGTGCAAAACCACTTTTCATGTCCGACTTAAAATCTGCTCTACTCGTTGCAAACCATTTGGTGGAAACAGACGATAAGCAAGCCGCATGGACTTCCGCAGATTTTAACGGAAAGCGGATTCTTTTGGTCGAAGATAATGAATTAAACCGAGAAATCGCAGAAGAAATCCTGGAAGAAACCGGATTTGTGGTAGAAAGTGTCCCAGACGGAACTGACGCGGTATCCAAAATGAAAGAAGTAGCAGAAAATTATTATGACGCTATTCTGATGGACGTTCAAATGCCAATCATGGACGGCTACGAGGCTACCAGGACCATTCGAAGCCTCCCGCGCTCGGATGTTAGGGAACTGCCAATCATCGCAATGACCGCCAATGCGATGGATGAAGACAAAGAGGCTGCGTTAAAGAATGGAATGAACGCCCATATCGCAAAACCAGTTGACGTAGACCAGTTTATTGAGATTCTTGGTCAATATCTCGGTGATTGACCTGAAAATATATTCAAAACAAAAGAGACAGGTATTTCCGATAAACTCTTGTAATCGGTATCTGTCTCTTTTAATATTTCTTTTTTAATTTTTCTCTTTTAATGCTTCGCTGTCTTACATTTTCTTGATGTAATCAGACATTACCTCAATACTGTCCGCTGTCTGTGTCAGGCTTCCCAATCTGTCAAAGAATCCGTGATCCAGTCCCTCGTAGAATAATTCATCCACTTCCACGCCTGCTGCCTCCAGCTTCTTCGCAAGTTCTACGTTATCCCATCTGAAGTAATCAAACTCAGCTTCAATCAACACCGTCTTTGGAAATACACTGAAATCCTCTGCATAGATCGGTGAGACATCCGGATCGTTCAGATCATACTGACCGCCCACATAAACCTTCCCCATAACATCGGAAGAAGCCCTGAAATCATATAAACGGTTGAAAATCACCTCTTTGTGATCCTCGTCGATCTCATATTTGGAATAATCCCATTTACAGAACGAGTGGTCCGCATCATTCAAATCATATGCACCATAGATCAGCAATGCCAGTTTGATTCGTCTCTCTTTATCTTTTAAAATCACATTTGCAGCCAGAGTACCGCCAGCGCTGTCTCCGCTGATTGCAATCTTTTCCTTGTTCACACCAAGCATTGCCGCATTCTCATAAACCCAATCCAGGACGCCCATACAATCCTCAACAGGACCTGGGAACAGAGTCTCCGGAGCCAAACGATACTGTACATTAACAACCACTGCCCCCGACTGCTCTGCAAAATAACGACAGTTATTCGCTTTAAACGGGATATCTCCTCCCGCAAATCCACCGCCATGAATATAGATCAATACTGGTACATCCTTCTGAATATCCTCACGCTTATAAATACAAATTGGAATATAGTGATCTCCGACTTTGACCAGACGATTGGTTTCCTCAATCGGTACTGTTGTAATATCCTTACCTTGTACTTCCGGCCTTGCCAATCTCTGCCGATAACTTACCGTATCAAATTCTTCGATCTCAGTTCCCCCACCGGTATAATAATCTTTGATTCCGCTGATTCCCTTTGCAATCTCTCGGTCATAAACAGCTTTCTCGAAGCAATGTGGTCTGGTTTCTACTAATTTGGGTTTTACAATTCTCATCTTTGCCTCCATTCCATGCGCGTTTTCAGCACAAAAAGGTACGAGTGAACGATTTTTTTTTCACCTATTCCCCCATTCTGTGCAAAACACAACATCTACATATGTACGAGTATCAAGGTGGATTGTCGCTTAATGCTGCAATCCCCCTAAATGCGTTAATTATATCACATTCAAATTTATATGTCAATATTGTTGTATTTCTGAAGATATTCACGCACTTTTTTGTGCTCTATTCACAATAAACAATTGATCACTTCTCATGTTTCTTATGCCTGTTTCAAATATTCTTCGAATACACGCAACGTCTCCTGCGTCGTTTCCTCCGTATGTGCATAAGATACAAACATGGCTTCAAACTGTGAAGGTGCTAGATGAATCCCATGGTCCAACATGAACCGGAAGTACATGGCAAATTCTTTCGTATCGGCCGCCTTTGCCTCCTCATAGTTCGTCACATCCGCAGATGTAAAATACATACATCCCAGTGAAGCAATATGGTTGAACCGCCAGGGTTTTTCGTATTTTTCTAGTAGTTTCGACATTTCTTCAAATAAATGCCCGGCGTTCTCATCCATCTGCGTATAAATATCCGGCTCCTCTTTCAGCTTCCGCAGTTGCGTGATTCCAGCGGCCATAGCCACCGGATTGCCACTCAGTGTCCCTGCCTGATACACACTTCCCACAGGGGCAACCATTTCCATAATCTCTCGTTTTCCGCCATACGCGCCCACCGGCATTCCGCCTCCGATAATCTTTCCGTATGTAACCAGATCCGCTTTCACATCAAAAAGTTCCTGCGCGCCACCAAACGCCAGTCGAAATCCGGTGATCACTTCATCAAAAATTAAAACAGCATCGTGCTTATCACACAATTCCCGCAATCCTTGCAGGAATCCCTCTTTTGGCAGGACGACTCCCATATTCGCCGCTACCGGTTCCACGATCACCGCCGCAATCTGCTTCGGATTCTGCTCGAACAGTGCTTTGACACTTTCCAGATCATTGTAGACTGCAGTCAGAGTATCCTGAGTACATCCCACCGGCACGCCAGCACTATCCGGAATGCCAGCCGTCATAACACCGGAACCTGCCTTGACGAGCAAAGCATCGGAATGCCCGTGATAACAGCCAGAAAATTTTACAATCTTATCTCTGCCCGTATAGCCGCGGGCCGCACGGATCGCACTCATCACCGCTTCCGTTCCGGAATTCACCATGCGAACCATTTCCACAGAAGGGATATGCTCACAAATAAATTCGGCCATCTCCACCTCGATCTCCGTGGCGGCTCCAAAACTCAACCCCTTCTCCGCCTTTCTCACCACAGCTTCCAGCACTTCTGCATGATTGTGTCCCAGTATCATCGGTCCCCAGGAACCAATGTAATCTATATATTTCCGGCCATCTGCATCATAGATATAAGGTCCATCCGCCTTTTCAATAAACCGTGGCGTCATCCCCACGGAACCATACGCTCTCACCGGGCTGTTCACGCCACCTGGAATCACTTTTCTCGCACGTTGAAATAATTCATTCGATTGGTTCATTATCCGATTCTCCCTTCATCCATACATTTTGCCAGTTCTTTTGCATAATAAGTCAGATAAATCTGTGCGCCTGCCCGGTAAGTGCTTACCGCCATCTCACACATCACGCGTTCTTCGTCAATCCACCCGTTCCGCGCTGCAGCCTTCACCATCGCATACTCACCGCTGACACTGTAAGCTGCCACCGGCACGTTGGTAACGTCCCTCACTTTCGTGATCATATCCAGATAAGACAGCGCAGGCTTCACCATAATAATATCCGCTCCTTCCTCCACGTCCAGGAGTGCCTCCTTCACCCCTTCTCGGCTGTTATGCATATCCATCTGATAACTCTTCCGATCTCCAAACGCCGGCGCAGAATCTGCCGCTTCCCGGAAAGGCCCGTAAAATGCCGAAGCATATTTCACCGCATAGGACATGATCGGTATCTCTTTGTATCCATTCTGATCCAACGCTTTGCGAATCGCCAGCACACGGCCATCCATCATATCCGACGGGGCAACCATATCCGCTCCAGCCTGCACATGCGAAACTGCAGTTTTGGCAAGCAACTTCAAAGTACTGTCATTTTCCACTTCCTGCCCACATAACATCCCGCAATGCCCATGAGATGTGTACTCGCAGAGACATACGTCCGTGATATAATACAGTTGTGGAAATTCCTTTTTACCGACTTCCAGCGCCCTCTGCACAATTCCATCCGCGGCATACGCTCCGCTGGCAACCTCATCTTTCACGCCCGGAATACCAAACAACATGACACGTTCCACACCAGCCCTCATCACACGTTCCAATTCATAAGGAAGCCTGTCCAAAGTATAGCGAAACTGTCCCGGCATAGAAGGAATCTCATCTTCTTTTCCCGTCCCCTCTTGCACAAACATCGGGTAAATCAGAGAAGCCTTGTCCATTCTTGTCTCCCGAACCATTTTTCGCAAAGATTCACTTCCCCGGATTCTTCGCGGTCTTTTTATCATTTCCATAAAAACCATCTCCTTTGTACCAATCCCTTCACCATTTACTCTTCATACAACTTTTCGAGCCCTTCCACACAGTCCACAAAAGCCTCTTTTTCCAGCGTATCCCGCAGACCAAAGATCAACTTTGTCACTACTTTCCCCGCCGCCGTGCCGATCGCTTTCTCCAGCTCTTGTTTCTCCTCCGCCTGAAGCGACAGATTACTCATAACTTTATGTAAACGCAGGCTCAAATCCGTTACCGCGTCCGTTCGAATCTCTTGAATCCTCGGAATCAGATCCCGACCATCCAGCCATACATAAAACTCGTCCATCTCTTCCTGCAAAATACGCTCCGCCTGCTCCAGAGAATCGCGCATGGATTCATCCGTCCCATCCAATCGAAAATCATCAATCGTGTACAGCTCCGCGTTTGCAAGCTCACCAATTCGAACATCCATATCTCGCGGCACTGCCAGATCAATAAAAACCACCTTGCCCGTCAATGGAAGAAATTCTACCTGTTCCCTGGTCAATGTAACATTCGGACTCGTTGTGGCGCTGACCACCAGATTACATTTCGGCAGAAACCTCAACCGTTCCCCATAATTGATTCGAGAACATCCCTGTGGAATATTGACAATCCCGCTTTTATACTGACGCACCGTAACGGTAACATCCGCCCCAGCCCGTTGCAATGAATGTGCCGCAAGCTTTCCCATCTCTCCATTGCCTATCACCATACAGACAGCATTCTCAAACGGAAAATCCCGTTTTTTAAGCATCGCAATTGCTTGATCCATCGCCGTCTGATCTGCTCGCGAAAATGTCACCTGTGTCTTCACTTTTTTTCCAGCCGTCACTGCTTTGCGAAACAACACTTCCAGTACATTGTCTGTCGCGTAGCTCTCTCTCGCCAGGGATAACGCGTCCTTGACCTGAGTGATAATCTGATCCTCCGCCAAAATCATGGATTTCAGCCCGCAGGTCAGGTGAAACAAATGGTCGACTGCCTCCCGTTCTTTCCGCTCCACAAAATACGACTCATACCGGTGACGTTCCACCGCTTTGCGTTTACACAGTTCATCTAACAGAGAACCCTCCCAATCTTCTTTTGTACTCGCCCATAATTCCATACGATTGCAGGTAGACAAAATGACACAGCCATGGATTCCCGGAACCTTTTTCCACGCTTCCATAGCTGCCGTCGCATTTTTCTTTGTAAAGGAAAAAAGAGAACGAATATCCACATTCGCTTTATGATAATCAATCCCTATCATACAAATACTCATTCTTCCATCCTCCCAAACTCTCTTCTGTCCGATTCTACAGCCGCCTGGTCCATCCCATTTGCTCTCACGAGTTTATCGTATAACTCGCTGCTCATAACGACCAAATCACTATATCCATTTTTCGTAATAAAAATCGGTTCTTGTATTTTATGCGCCATGTCAGATATTTCACTCGTATTACGAAGGTCTTTTATCGGCATAATTACCGGCATACATCCCGCTCCTTTCTTTGATACGCAATTTTAGCTAAGCACGAAACCGGTACACTTGTTGAATATTCAGCCAATCTATTTTCTGGCACAAAAGCATTCCATGAAATAAATTGGCTAGATATTCTCTCAGTTTAAAGTTTCTCAATCACCTAATAGCATAATTATAGCATAATTATGTTCGACAAGCAATCGAATCCTGATAGAAATCCATTAAAATCAATCTGCGTCCTTTTCCTTTTTCATCTCATCGAACAGTTCTTTCACCATCGGCGCATTTTTGGTTAATTTCTTTATACTCAGATCTTCCGCTTTATTATTTGCCAGACGGAGATTATTTTCCGACGAGAGGAGCGCTTCTTTTGTCTTTTGCAAGTGGGAAATCGTTTTGTCAATTTCATCAATCGCCGTTTTAAATTTATTGCTGGCAAGCCTGTAATTTCGTGCGAATCCCTCTTTAAAAGTATTCATATTCTCTTCAAAATGGAGGATGTCGATTTGCTGATGTTTGGCTACTTCCAGTTCCTGACGATATTTCAAGGAATTCAGCGCCGCATTTCGCAACAGCGTGATCATCGGAATAAAAAACTGAGGCCGGATCACATACATTTTTTCGTATTTGTAGGAGACATCCACGATGCCATTGTTATACAGCTCATGATCTATTTCCAGCAAAGAGACCAGCACCGCATATTCACATCCTTTTTCACGCCTGTCCTTATCCAGCTCTTTCAAAAAATCCTCGTTTTTATGTTTGGTCGCCGTCTCATCCATCTCATTTTTCATCTCAAACATAATGGAGATGAATTCTACCCCTTCCATGGATTCCCGGAAAATAAAATCCCCTTTACTTCCCGTTCGCGCATCGTTGTCTTTTTCGAAATATGCCGCCGGAAATGCCGCCATTCTCAGCGAATTGAATTGATTCAGACAATGCTGTTCCAGGCTTTCTCCAACCATTTTTGTAGACTGCCTAGCCTTAAAGTCCTTATAGTACTCGATCTGCTCATCTTTCAACTTGAGCTTGTCCTCAAATTCTTTCTGTAAAGACTGTTCTTTTAACTGGCTTTCTGTCTCTTTATTCGACAACCGATTATTTAACGCTGTTATCTCGGCTTCTTTCTCGGAAAGTTCTTTCTCTTTCTTCTGAACAGCTTCGGAAAGCACCCGGTCGAACTCTGCTTTCTGCTTCATCTGAAGAAGTTCCAGATCTTTTCCTCTTAATTCTTCAAACTCTTTTTCTCTTTGTTTCAGTTCTTTCTCGAATTCTTTATCTCTGACTTGTTGAACAATCTGCGCGTATCCAGACTCATCGACAACAAAGACTTCCCCGCACTTCGGACATTTTATCTCCTGCATCAGCGTCTATCCTTTCTGTTCCATACAATCCCCACCTGTCAAAACACTCTCCTCACACCATGCACTCATGTACGGCCTCTTCCTCTATTCCAACTTGTTTCATAACCTCTATTATCCGCTGTCTTTCGTCCAACTGCGTACACCATGCCAGACCACATCCCGCAGAAATATCGCGGGGAACCGGAATCAACCGTCCCGGCAACAACCGTTCATGGCAAAGCTTTTCCATCGCCATAGCGTCCGTCGTCGTGTGAAATGTAATAATCAGTTTTCGTTCTTTTTTTCTCATAATATTTCCTGAATGGCCCGAATCGCCATCTGCACCTCTGCTTCGGTATTGTGATAGGAAAAACTGAATCGAACCGCGCCTTGTCCTTCCGTCCCCAAGGCTTGATGCATAAGCGGCGCGCAGTGCCCACCGGCTCTTGTGGAGATCTGATACGTTGTGAGCAATTCGTCGCTTACTTCCGCTGAATCATATACGGAAGCCTCCGCATGACTCACATCTTTTTCAGTCAGGCAGAACGCATTCGGCAAAGGCTCCTCCATCAGATTCAACGAAACGATCGGACATCTATTTTCCGTCTTAAAATCCCCATAAACCTGCACTCCGGGCAGCTCTCGAACACCGTGATAAAATTGCCACATGAGCGCAAGCTCTTTCTGCCGAATCCGCTCGATTCCGATCTCCTCCAAATAGGAAATCGCCGCGCTAAGCCCCGCAATTCCATGTCCGTTCAGCGTCCCAGCCTCCAACGCCGTTGGCATCTGCGACGGATGCCTCCGATTATACGTGTCAATTCCGCTCCCACCTCTTTTCAAAGGTCGAATCGAAAGTCCCTCCCTCACACACATCCCACCAGTCCCTTGCGGACCCAGCAACGATTTGTGCCCAGTAAAACACAGTACGTCGATATTCATTTTCTGCACGTCAATCGGATAGACCCCCGCCGTCTGTGAGGCATCCACAATCAAAAGAAGTTGATACTTCTTCGCGATTCTTCCGACATGCTCCACATCAATCATATTCCCCGTCAGATTAGACGCATGCGTACAGACGATAGCTTTCGTATTCTCCTGAATTGCCGCTTCCATTTCCTCATATACTATATTCCCTTTCTCGTCGCAGCCAAGAATCGTCAACTCCGCCCCAGCTTCCTCCCGCTCGTAGAGCGGTCGCAATACGGAGTTATGTTCCAGAACCGTTGTAATCACATGGTCTCCAGGATTAATCAGCCCTTGAATCGCAATATTCAGACTCTCTGTGGAATTGTTGGTAAATACAATCTGTCTGGGATTTTCCGCATGGAAAAACCTACACAACTTTTCTCTGGCTTCAAAGATCGTTCGCGCCGCATTAAGCGCTGCGTTGGAAGCGCCGCGCCCGGCATTTCCCAGGGAACTCATCGCCTGAATCACCGCTTCTGTCACCTGCGCAGGCTTATAAAGCGTCGTCGCAGCGTTATCCATATATATCATTTTCTGCCACCTTCTAACTTTATGCTTTCAGTCGGAGCCAGACATCCTGCCTGTCCACCACCCGACCGACCACCGACACTCTGGTATCCACACCCTTTTTCTGCATATCCTGAAGAATCGCATCTACATGCTCTGGCGCCACGCTGAACAAAAGACCACCGGATGTCTGCGGATCATGCAGAAGATCCACATAGCGTTCCTCCGTATTCCCCAAATCCACATGCGCCTCTGTATGCTTTCGATTGCGGTAAGCGCCGGAGGGAACCAATCCCATCTCCGCGTAGGACAAAGCGTCCTGGATACACGCAACCGCTTTCACGTCGATTTCAAAGGTGACATTGCTGGCCGAGGCCATCTCCGCACCGTGCCCTATCAGACCAAAGCCTGTGACATCCGTACAAGCCGTAATCGGATATTCCTCAATTACTTCTTTTGCCTTCCGATTCAGAGACGTCATCACCTGAACCACTTCTTTTCTGGATCTCTCGGAAACCATATCCGCTTTTACCGCTGTATTGACAAGACCGACACCAAGCTGCTTGGTCAAAATCAATACATCTCCCGGCTTACACCCATAATTTCTGAAAATACGATCTGGGTGTACAAAGCCTGACACACAAAGTCCATACTTTGGTTCCTCATCCTGTATTGAATGACCTCCCACCAGCACTGCGCCTGCCTCCCTCACCTTATCGGCACCTCCCCGTAGAATCTCCCCCAGTATGGCTGGAGCCAGACAATTCGGAAATGCGACAATATTCAATGCGACTTTCGGAACTCCCCCCATCGCATAGATATCACTCAACGCATTTGTCGCCGCAATTTGACCGAATGTATAAGGATCATCCACAACCGGCGTAAAAAAATCCAACGTCTGAATCATTGCAATCTCATCCGTCACTTTATAGATTGCCGCATCGTCCGAAGTCTCAAATCCCACAAGCAAATCGTCATCGTGATACTTCGGAATCGTCCCCAAAACCTGCGACAGAATATCCGGACCCAATTTTGCCGCACAGCCCGCAGTTCTGGTCATTTGCGTCAAACGCACATCTCTTTCCTTCCCCATCTTTCCCTCCATTCTGTGCATGTTTCACAGCACAAATAGGTAACCTTTTCCGTTCCAAATCTATGGCCGAATAATTTTGGCTGCACTGTCCATCGCCTCCACAATGTTATACATATTGGTGACACTGCCTATCTGAAGTTTGTCCTTGAGCCCGTAATAATCTAGACAAGTACCACAAGTCATAATCTCGACGCCCTGGGCCTCCATACTCCTCAAATCTCCCAGCGAATCCGACCCTTCCGTCGTCAGTTTTGCACCCCCATTGTAGAACAAGATCGTTTTCGGAAGCGTATCCAACTGTGTCAGGGCAAAAAGGAATCCTTTCATCAGCACCTTCCCAAGTTCATCATTTCCAATCCCCATCCGGTCCGAAGAAACCACGACCAGCGTATTGCCACGGGCATCTGGAATACACACTTCTTCTTTTTCTTCCTCGGAACATTTGGTGCCCACCGCCACACCGTTCATTCCGATTCTCACTTTAAACGATTTCTCTCCTAATTTTTCACTTGTCACCTGTCCACCGGAACTTTTGGCCATCTTCGTCACATTCTGTACTGCGATCTCATTGTCCACCAACACCTCAATCGTCTCTGATCCTGTCAGCGCCTGTATTGCCTTCTTTGTCTTAATCACCGGGATCGGACATGCATCGCCCATTGCATTTACTGTAATCATCGTATCTCTTCCTCCTCATTTTCTTGAACCATACAAAGAAACTTTCAGTCATAGCGTTTACAAATATTTTACCAAAATTTTTGGCATCTCACAATACAGAGCTCTCGGTCAATTTTTATCTATAATAATGACGCCGATTACAGGTAGACGAAACTCAAAAAAATGATATAATGAATCTAAGTTTATTCAAGGAGGTACGCTATGCAGATCACTCAAATCAAAGAAGACATCAGTATAAGTTATATTTCAGCTTTGTGTGCATATGCTGGCATAGCGTATGAAGTTGTGAGACACGATGAAGATAGTACAGATGGCATTTTAAGAAAGCGATTTCTTTTAGATGGAAAAAGAAAATTTAATGCAGAATTACGGATTCAATTAAAATGTACATCTTCTCCCTCCCAGTACACTGACAATGGAGATACTCTTACATACAAACTCAAAGCAAAAAATTATAATGATCTATGTCTTCCTGCAACTACCCCAATCATATTAGGATTGCTCATTTTACCAGAAGATGAGAATTTGTGGATAAACTGGACCAGGGAAGAATTATTAATCAAGGGTTGTATGTACTGGGCAGAATTCTCAGAAGAAACTGAATCTGAAAACAAGGGAACTGTAAATATTAAAATTAATAAGAAAAACGTCATTAATACAGAAAGCCTACAGAATTTATTAGAACGAATAGCAAAGGAGGAGTGGCCATGATCTATTCAGTGAATTTTATGGATTTAACCGAAAAAATCAATCCTCTCGCATTTGCAAAATATTTAAAAGATACCGGATGGGAACTATTTCCAAGCAAAAGAACCTATATAAAGATTTTTCAGTATGAAAAAAATGATGATTTTTTCCAAATCATTATTCCAACAGAAAAAAGACTCGGTGATTATAAAGAAGCAATGTACAAAGCCGTTCAAACGGTGGCAAAGGTCGAAAATAAATCTGTTCAACAGATAATACTATATCTGCTGAACCCTAATACAGATATTTTAAAAATTCGTTTGGAAAAAAAGGAAATTGAGGCCGGAAACATTCTTTTTGATGACGCTATTCAAATATATGAAAATGCAAAAAAGTTATTAGCGGCCACAGCATTAGATATTTTGCATCCCAGAAAATATCATCAGGGTCGACCGGATGATTCTGTGCTAAATTTCCTATCAAACTGCAGATTTGGACAAACAGAGATTGGGAGTTATATTGTTTCCGTTGTCTGCCCGTTTGCAGAACTTGATGAAAATGAGGATTACAAACAATTAAGTATTTTTTCTGACGAAGAGCAGTGCGCGCATTCTTTAACACGCCAAGTAACAAATCGTGTCATGGAAAATATCTCTTATATAAAAAATCAAATTGATAACGGTGATCTGGATAAACTGGCATTGCAAAATGAAAAAAAAATGATTAGTGCAAACTTTTACGAAGCATTGAATGGTCTTAATCTTGATTCAGATGAAACTAACATTGAATTTATCGCTGAGTGGTCGCCTACTGTAAAAAACAACAATTGTCCTGAAAATCGGATATTTCTTACACATGATTATTATCAGCCAATAGAAACAACCATTGGAAAATTAAAAGAAAACGTTAATAAATCCACAAAAATTATTGGCAGAATCAAAAAACTGGAATCCTCCCCAGATGTACAGAAACGAAAAAAGGGGAAAATTACCGTTGTCTATTTGGATGAACATGATAAGCCCAAAATAGTCACAGCCAATTTGAATAAAAGCGACTACGACAAAGCCATTCGAGCACATGAAAATGGATACCATGTAGAAATTATTGGAGAATTATCTTGCGGGAGAAGAGCCTCCATATCTTGTGAAACATTTGCAGTAATTGAATAAATCACGAATAATAATCCAAACAGTCCCCGCATGAACCTGCAAAGGATCATTTTAAAAAGAAAAGAAATCATTACACAATTTATAGAAAGGACTGCCCATCATGTGGATTGCAGATCAATGGAAAGATTACGAAATCATAGATTGTTCAAAAGGAGAAAAATTAGAGCGCTGGGGTTCCTACCTACTGGTTCGCCCGGACCCGCAGATCATCTGGGATCTCCCCAGGACAGATAAACGCTGGCGCAACATAAACGGCCATTACCATCGCAGCAAAAAAGGCGGCGGAGAATGGGAATTTTTTGTCCTTCCCAAGCAATGGCAGATACAGTATAAAACACTTACCTTTCATTTGAAACCTTTTAATTTCAAACACACCGGATTATTTCCAGAACAAGCCGTTAACTGGGACTGGTTCTCTAGGAAAATACAGAACGCCGGTCGTCCGATAAAGGTTCTGAATCTTTTCGCATATACAGGCGGCGCCACGATAGCCGCAGCCGCTGCGGGCGCCAGCGTCACACATGTGGACGCCTCCAAAGGTATGGTTGGCTGGGCAAAGGAAAACGCAATCGCTTCCGGACTCAAAGATGCTCCGATTCGCTGGCTGGTGGATGACTGCGTCAAATTTGTCGAGCGGGAGATTCGCCGTGGAAATACCTACGATGCGATTATTATGGACCCACCTTCCTACGGGAGGGGCCCCAAAGGAGAAATCTGGAAAATCGAAGATGCGATTCATCCGCTGATAAAACTGTGCGCCCGAATTCTGAACGATCATCCGTTATTTTTCCTGGTCAATTCTTACACTACCGGACTTGCCCCGGCAGTATTGACCTATCTGCTCGGAACTGAGCTCAGACACTTTCACGGTCAGGTAGATTCACAGGAGATCGGCCTCCCTGTCGCTGACACTGGCTTGATTCTCCCCTGCGGTGCCTCTGGAAGATGGGAAGCATAACCAAACCAATCCCGTCCTTTTTTGCGAAAATTCAGGGGAGACAATGTCTCATGCGAGCCACTGTCTCCCCTGTTTTGTTTAGAACCATCCATTTCCTGACAACCTACAAAAGATAGATTTCAGAAACATTTGTTATTTTCCTTCGTCTCTGTACCGTTAATGCTTGATTAATAATTCTCTGCATGCACTTCGAAATAACTCTGCGGATGATTACAGGTCGGACAAACTTCTGGCGCTTTCGTTCCCACCATAATATGCCCACAGTTACGGCATTCCCACACTTTTACCTCACTCTTTTCAAATACGGCTGCCGTTTCCACATTTTTCAACAAAGCACGGTAGCGTTCTTCATGATGTTTTTCAATCTCGCCTACCAATCTGAACTTCTCTGCAAGTTCCGGGAAGCCTTCCTCCTCTGCTGTCTTGGCAAAATTCTCATACATATCTGTCCACTCATAGTTTTCACCGCCTGCAGCCTCGGCAAGATTTTCCTCGGTATTGCCAATCCCATTCAGTTCCTTAAACCACATCTTTGCATGCTCTTTTTCATTGTCGGCTGTCTTCAAAAACAAACCTGCAATCTGTTCGTAGCCTTCCTTTTTTGCAGCGGAAGCAAAATAAGTGTACTTGTTTCTTGCCTGTGATTCGCCGGCAAACGCCGCCTCCAGATTTTTCTCTGTCTGTGTTCCTGCATACTTTGTGTTTCCCATATTTTTTTCCTCCTTTAATGATATAAAATAGCACGCCTATTAGCGCTAAAAATGCTCTACCTACAGGTACCTGCATGCGCAATATTAGTATGTTCCGATATCTCTTCATTTATAGTACAGAGATCACTCACTGATAATCCGTGAATATCCGCATTGCCAGTGATTCTTGCAAACGTCTTTAATTCCTCCGCAGAGCATTTCAGATAATTCTCCACACGCTTTGCAGCGGCGTCCACATGTAACCTTTTACGCAACTCTTCATCCTGCGTAGCTACACCTACAGGACACATCCCAGTACCGCAAATACGATATTGCTGACAGGCCGACGCCACCATCGCCGCTGAAGCAATTGCAACCGCATCCGCTCCCATTGCAATCGCCTTAGCAAAGTCAGAAGACACTCTGAGTCCTCCTGTGATAATCAGGTCAATATCCGGCGCATTAGCGTCGAGATATTTTCTTGCACGATAGAGCGCATAGATCGTCGGTACGCTGGTGGAATCCCTTATAATAGCGGGGGAAGCTCCCGTTGCTCCACCTCGCCCGTCTATCGTAATAAAATCAGGAGCGGCAAAAACACAGAATTCCAGATCCCGTTCAACGCGTCCGGCAGCAATCTTGACACCAATCGGTCTACCCTCGCTTCGCTTGCGCAGTTCACTTACCAGCTTTTTCAAATCGTCCGCACTGTTGATCCCGGGAAATCGGGATGGACTGATGACATCCTCTCCCAAGGGTTTATTGCGGATTTTTGCAATTTCAGAAGTCACCTTACCACCCGGCAAATGTCCTCCCATGCCCGGTTTCGTCCCCTGCCCAATCTTAATCTCAATAGCATCGGAAGTTTTCAGATTTTCATCTGTGACACTGTACAGATTCGGCACATATTCAAAGATATATTTATATGCCGCTGCCTTCTCCTCCGGAAGAATTCCTCCCTCGCCGCTGCACATCGCCGTACCGGCTGCTGAACTTCCTTTCGCCATCGCGATTTTTGTTTCTTTGGAAAGCGCACCAAAAGACATATGTGAAATATAGACCGGCATCTCAAGCGTCATTGGTTTTTCAGCATGCTTTCCTATGACAGTTTTTAGGGATACGTCCGCATGTTCATCCAAAGGCATTGGATTCAATTGCGCTCCAAGCACAAGCACATCATCCCAATTTGGCATTTTCATCTGCGTACCCATCGCTTCAATCGCTGATTTACCGGTAACAGCCATCTCATGGATTTCCTTCATATACCGGTAATCACTGTCCGCCTTTCTGGTCTCCGGCGGATAATTCAAATCAAAATCTCCGGAATTTATCGAAGCAGAAGGTTTTTCGGATACAGACTGACTCTGAAACTTCTCCGGCGCCTGTTTACAGACGGGGCATTCTATTAATTCAGAAAATGGTCTACCCTCTTTTTCTTCATCATACACATATCCGCAAATACTACACTTATATATCATTTTTTGTACCTCCTTTCACTTTTCTCCTCTGCATTTTGAACAGAGATAAAACACCTTCAAATCATAAGACAGAATCCCTTCTCCAAGCTGTTTTTCCAGACTCCCCGTCAAATCTTCAAAGTTCATATCAGATAATGCGCTACATTTCTTACATACAAGATGATCATGTTTCTGGATTTTATCATAGCGATCAGGGGAACCTTCGACTGACATTTTTCGTATCAGTCCTTCCTGACATAAAGCATTCAAATTATTGTATACAGTTGCCAGTACAATACTCGGCTCTATCCCTTTTAATTCTAAAAAAAGCTGCTCTGCCGTCATATGTTCCTCAGACCGATTGATCACTTCCAATATCCGCTTCGCGTATTTTGTCACCTCTCCATCGCCCCTATTTAGAATTATTCTAATTATAATATATTCTCCTGCTTTTGTCGAGAACATATATAAATTTTTAAAAATTATGATTACCAACAATCATCTCTCAGGAATGAATTCTTCCTAAAATTTCTCCGATCGGTGCATTGATGCTCAATTCCGCACGCACAATTTTCGCTGTATCGGACTTATTAATCACCACCAGATGCTTCCCCTGGAAATAGTCGATAAACCCAGCCGCCGGATACACTACCAAAGAAGTTCCCCCAATGATCAGCGTGTCCGCGCTGCTGATAGCCCGCACTGCCCCCTGAATAACCGCAGAATCCAACCCTTCTTCATACAATACGACATCTGGCTTCAACGTGCCACCGCACTCGCATTTCGGAATCTCCTCAGAATTCTTGACATATTTTGCATCATAGAATTTGTGACAATTCATACAATAATTGCGATGGATACTTCCATGCAGCTCATACACCGTTTTACTGCCCGCCGCCTGATGCAATCCATCAATATTCTGCGTCACAATCGCAAGAAGTTTTCCCGCACGCTCCAATTCCGCTAATTTCAGATGTGCCGGATTCGGTTTGGCATCCAAAAGCATCATCTTCTCTTTGTAAAACTCATAAAATGCATCTGGATACTGCATAAAAAAGCTGTGACTCACCACCTGTTCCGGAGAATACTTATATTTTTGATGGTACAGTCCATCCGCACTTCGAAAATCCGGAATATTACTTTCCGTCGACACTCCAGCCCCTCCGAAAAATACGATATTTTGGCTGTCGTCTATGATTTCCTGCAATTTTTGCACTTCTTGATCATACCCAAAAGGCACACCGTCATACATACGCTCCGCGCGGGTAATTAAGGTATACATCTCATCTTCCTCCCATCCTCATCGGTTATGGATTCACACCATCTTTGACCGTCTACTCTATGATATTTCCCTTTTCGATCTGTTTTTGAACCACTTGCTTCATATATTCCCATACCGCCGTAGAACTCTGCTCAACCTTCCGGTTTCGTTGGTAGATCTGCTCTTTATGCACCTGATGTTCCTTCCAACTAATCCCTCCCGACACATCATTCAACAAAAGCGGCTGGAAATTATCTAACAAATGTGCATATTTTGCCTCTGCCGTCTCATAAGCTTCAAATTCATTCCACAGTCCGAAGAAAAAGGACTTCTGATCCTGCGGCAAAATCCCGAAAATACGCTCCGCCGCCTTCATCTCTCGTTCCTGCTTATCTTTCGCACCTTCCAGATCATAGGCATAAGTATCTCCCGCATCAATCTCCACCAGATCATGAATCAACACCATCTGCATCACCCGCGACACGTCGATCTCCTCTTTTACGTGCTCTTTGAGCAATGACGCCATCAGCGCGATATGCCACGAATGTTCCGCATCGTTTTCCTTGCGTTCCCCATCCGCCAAATAAGTCTGGCGAACGATATTTTTTACTTTATCAATCTCTACAATAAACGCAAGTTGTTTCTCAAGACGGTTAAAATCCGACTGGTTCTCGTCTGCTCCTGCCACTTGGTCTGACGGAAATACAATCCCACTCTGCTGCCTTGCAAGATCCATCCATTTCATAGCCGCTCGCGAGATCTTCTGGTAATGCTCGATATTCTCTTTTCCTTGTATTGCGCGAAGAAACTTTTCCAGCTCATAAACCATATCATTTTCGTAGATCTCCAGTTCGAGTACTTCTTGTTTTCCGTTTCGAAGAAGGATCGTAATTCGGTTTGGCTCGGGCGCAGAATCAATCAACATGACGCCTTCTTCCCCCTGAATCTCACTCGGAATCTTACTGTCCGTTATTTTCGAATAGTTCAAAACAGCCGTCATCTCCGGATATCTGGCCAGAATCATTCCAGAACCGTCTATTCCATTCCAAAGTTTCACAGAAGAAGCGGATATTTCCTCCGGTTCCCCCAGAATTCCGATCATCATATGTACGCAATAGACGCCGATATCCATAAGCGCCCCTGCGGAACATTTCGGATCAAAAATATTTTTTGGAATTCCAGCCCGAAATTCCTCATATCTGCTGGAAAATTGCCCGTACCCAATCGAAGCACCTCTGACAGCGCCAAGCTTATGCAAGTTTTCTCGAATCAACTGATATGCCGGATAAAATAATGGTCGCATCGCCTCCATCAGCAATACCTGATGTTCCTGCGCGACCTGAAACATCGTCTCCACTTCCCGACTGTTCGACGCCATCGCCTTCTCACACAGTACATGCTTACCTGCTTTCATCATACAAATCGCCTGCTCATAATGCGAGGCATTTGGACTTCCAATATACACCGCATCCACCGCTGAATCCGCCGCCAGCGCTTCCAAGCTGTCATAGCATTTCTCGGCTCCGTGCGCCGAAGCAAATGCTTTTGCCCGCTCTAAATCTCTGGAATATACCGCCTCCAGGTGAAAATCAGAACAAAACGCTGCCGCTGCCAGAAATTTCTCTGTGATACGACTGGTGCCAATCGTCGCAAATCTAATCATTCTATATCTCCCGCCTTTCTAAGAATCCTTCCTTTCCTTCTGCTCCTTTCATTCGAACAAACGTTAATTGTATTGCACGTTATTTATGGTACAACATCTTCTAACGCGTATAAACTCAGGCATCATACTCCCGGAAAAAATTTGTCAGACTGTCCAACATCCTCAACAATACTGGAAGCTCTTCTTCGGAAAGGCTTTTCAACACCGCATTCGTCATCTTGGCATGAAAATCGGCATGATGCTGATAGGCGCGAACTCCTTTTTCGGTCAGACGAATATACACGACCCTGCGATCCTCCTCACTGCGCTCTCTGAGTGCATACCGTTTATTTACCAATGCATTGACAGAAGTCGTCAACGTCCCCGCAGTCACGCGAACCTTCTTCGCAACGGCCGACATCGTGCTGTCGTCTCCCAGGCCGATCGCCTCGATAATATGCATATCATTGTTGGTAATATCCCGAAATTCGTCTGTAATGATTGCCTTTTCTTCCTGTTCCCAGATTTCATTGAAAAGATGCACCAAAACATCGTTGATTATTTGATAGGCGTCCACCAAGTCCGCTCCTTTCCGTAATCTTTCCCCAATTGCCTGATCTTTTCCCAAGCATAACATGTTTCCCAGCGGGATGCAAGGCGACACCGCGCTTACATTCGGCGAAAACGCAGATACCGTTTCTCTACCAGTTCTTCCGGTGTCATTGCCAAGTACGTACTCAAAAATTCACACATCTCTCGATCCAATCGGTCCATAGCCGGTTCTGGGATCACTCGCTCCACAACGCCGATCTGTTTTAAATCCTCTGCGGTCAGTTTCATCACTTCCGCCGCCTCCGGCGCACGCTTGCTGTCTTTCCAGAGAATACTTGCAAACCCTTCTGGTGACAGAATCGAGTAGACCGCATTTTCCAGCATCCATACCTCATCGGCCACAGCCATTGCCAACGCGCCTCCGCTTCCTCCCTCTCCGATCATAATGGAAAGAATCGGAGTTTTCAAACTGGACATTTCGAACAGATTTCGCGCGATCGCCTCCCCCTGACCGCGTTCTTCTGCCTCCAAACCACAAAACGCCCCGGGTGTATCGACGAAACAGATCACGGGGCGATGAAATTTCTCCGCCTGTTTCATCAAACGCAACGCTTTCCGATATCCTTCTGGAGAGGGCATTCCAAAATTGTGCCTCACACACTCCTTTGTCTCTCTCCCTTTTTCCTGTGCAATCACCGTGACCGGAATCCCATGAAAGTCTGCGATTCCTCCGATCACAGCCGGATCATCCTTATAATACCGATCTCCGTGAAATTCTGTGAAATCAGAAAATAACGCTTCTATATAATTCTTTCCTGACGGACGACTTTTACTGCGCGAGAGCAATACCCGCTCCCATGCGCTTCTGGTTTCTGCGTCACGCCAATGTCTTTTGGCCACTTTGAGACTTGCAACATTTTCTGTATCATTTATATGGCCTGCGGTTCGAATCTGATCTGCCCGAATATCTTGATGCATTTTCAAAAGCTGCCGCAAGGTCTCCGCCAATTCTTCCCGTTCCACAATCCGGTCAATAAAACCATGTTCTAACAGAAATTCCGAACGCTGAAACCCCTTTGGGAGCCTTGTACCGATGGTCTGTTCTATCACCCGTGGTCCGGCAAATCCAATCAACGCGCCAGGCTCCGCCAGAATCACATCTCCCAGCATGGCAAAGCTAGCGGTTACTCCACCGGTCGTCGGATCTGTCAGCACGGAAATATAGAATTGTCCGGCGTCACTGTGACGTTTCAATGCCGCAGAAGTCTTAGCCATCTGCATCAACGAGACGATCCCCTCCTGCATACGGGCGCCGCCGGAACATGCAAACAGTATCACCGGAAGGCGAAGCTTGGTAGCCCGCTCCACCGCCCGGGCAATCTTCTCTCCCACGACCTGTCCCATGCTCGCCATCAGAAATCTTCCGTCGCACACGCCGATCACAGCCGGATACCCGCCAATTGTGATTCTCCCGGTGACAATCGCCTCCTGCAAATCCGTTTTTTCTTGAAGTTGCAGAAGTTTTTTCTCATACCCAGGGAAATTCAGAGGATTCACCATCTCCATCCCTTGATCCCATTCTTCAAAGGAATCGGCATCTGCGATCATTTCAATCCTTCTATATGCATGAATCCGAAAATATCCATGACATTTCGGACAAATATAGTACCCGTTTTTCACATCCTCTGTAAGAATCGCTTTGCCGCATTTGTTACATTTTCGAAGAAGACCTTCCGGAACTTCCGGACGTTCTACATTCTGAAGATCCTCTCCCTTCTCACGTTTCGTCTTTTTAAACATATTGTGCAACTTCATAACTTGCCTCCCACGAAAAGGACAGGCCCTTCTGATAAGTTTATCTTATCGGGGACTGTCCCTTTTCTATTTTTTCGATAAATTCGACATCTATATTCCCAGTTTGAAAGTCCGGATGATCCAGAATCTTATATTGATAATCCACATTGGTATCAATCCCTTCAATAATAACCTCCCCCAGCGCACACTGCATCTTGGCAATAGCCTCCGTCCTGTTCCCAGCATGTACGATCAACTTTGCCAGCATGGAATCATAATACGGCGTAACCGTACACCCACTGTAAATTGCAGAATCAATACGGACGCCTTTCCCACCTGGCAGATACAAATCTATGATCGTTCCTGGAGAAGGGCGAAAGTTTTCATCTGGATTTTCCGCATTAATACGACATTCCATGGCATGACCAATAAATTGGATTTCGCTTTGCCTGAAGGAAAGCGGACAACCGTCTGCAATACGAATCTGTTCCTTGATCAGATCAATACCCGTCACCCACTCCGTCACGGGATGTTCTACCTGAATCCTGGTATTCATTTCCATAAAATAAAACGATCCATTTCCTTCAAGCAAGAATTCAACCGTACCTGCGTTTGTGTACCCAGCCGCTTTTGCCGCTGCCACGGCCGCTTTCCCCATTTTCGCTCTTAAATCATCATTCAAGGCCGGCGACGGCGATTCCTCAATGAGCTTCTGATGATTTCGTTGTACGGAACAATCCCGTTCGCCCAAATGTACAATATTTCCAAATTGATCCGCCAATATTTGAAATTCTATATGCCGTGGATGCTGCACAAAATGTTCAAGATACATCGTTCCATCACCAAAAGCCATTTGCGCTTCTTTCTGTGCCGTACGAAAAGCCATCTCAAATTCTTCTGGAGCCGCAGCGACGCGCATCCCCTTGCCACCGCCACCAAGGGCAGCCTTGACGATCACTGGATATCCCGTCTTTTCTGCGACTTTTGCGCCCTCCCGCACATCCGAAATCGGACAATGGCTTCCCGGAATAATCGGCACGCCTGCCTTTTGCATCGTGTTCCTTGCCTCCGATTTATTCCCCAACTTTCGAATCACCTCAGATGAGGGGCCGATAAATATGATATTACATTTCTCGCATAGCGACGCAAACCGATCGTTTTCTGAGAGAAATCCAAATCCAGGATGAATAGCGTCCGCTCCGGACACCATCGTTGCGCTGATTATTTTTTCCATATCAAGATAACTTTCCGCAGAGGGCACAGGTCCGATACAGACGGCTTCGTCTGCAAGTTGTGTATGCAGTGCTTCTTTATCCGCCTCCGAATAAACGGCAACGGTTTCAATCCCCATTTCCCGGCATGCCCGTATAATGCGCACTGCGATTTCTCCTCTGTTCGCAATCAAAATTTTTTGGATCATATGTCTACTCTCCTTACTTTGAAAGTCCGCCGCCGATTAGGCGGCATGTATTCAGGGATGCCAAATGCGCCCTCACAACTTTCATGTTTGGTGATGTACTCCTTTGCGGGCGCATGCAGGTTTACTTTCCAACGACAAACGTCAATTCTGCCGTCGCTACCACGTTTCCATCTACGCTGGCGGACGCCTGACCCACCCCGACAGAGCCTTTTTCCTTTATAATCCGTGTCTCCAGTCTGAGTTTATCCCCCGGAGATACCTTTCCTCTGAATCTACAGTTACGAATACCGCCAAAATAGGCCGTTTTTCCCTTATTTTCCGCTTTCTTGAGAATTGCAACCGCTCCAACCTGCGCCAAAGCTTCGATCGTCAATACTCCTGGCATCACTGGTTCCTTCGGAAAATGTCCCGCAAAAAAATCTTCTCGATAAGTCACGCATTTATATCCGATCGCAAACACTCCCGGCTCATAATCCTCGATATAATCCACCAACAAAAATGGATGCCGGTGCGGGATGATCTCCTGAATCTGATTCACATCCAGTCTATGCATAAGTTCTCCTTCCACTATCCAATAATTCGGAACAACGGCTGTCCATATTCCACCGCCTCCCCATTCTTTACATATATCTCCGCAATTGTCCCAGAACACTCGCAGGCGATATCGTTCATCAGCTTCATCGCTTCGACGATCGCCACCGTCTGTCCTTTTTGAACAATATCCCCAATCTGGACAAACGGCTCCTCATCTTCCGCCGGCGCCGCATAAAATGTCCCCACCAGAGGAGATTTCACCAGCGTTCCTTCCCCTTCCTTCGCCTGATCTGAGCTACTTGTTTCTTCTGCCTCTTTGTTCTTTGACAAATGTTTCTCTTCTCCAGGTATCTGTTGTTCTTTCTTCAGCGATATTTTCACGCCTTCCGCATCATATTGAAACTCTGTAAGCGGTGATTCCGAAACCGCTTCGATCAGTTGCAACATTTGATCCATCTCCATCTTCTTTCCTCCACATACTTCCTAATAAAGGCACAAACTACATCCTGTACAAAACAGATAAACATTGGCGTAGCACTTTCCATTAAAAAAATCTTCATATAAAATTATTCTTCATATTTACGAAGTAAGATTGCTGCATTATGTCCGCCAAATCCGAGAGAATTACTCATCGCACAACGAATCTCTTTTTTTACGGCCGTTCCTACACAATAATTCAAATCACACTGTGCATCCGTCTCTCTGGTTCCCATCGTCTGATGCACATAATTCCCCTGGATGGATTTTACACAGACAATACACTCCACACCACCGGCCGCGCCGAGAAGATGCCCAATCATTGATTTTGTGGAATTGATCAGTAAATTGTATGCGACATCTCCGAATGCATATTTGATGGCACGCGTCTCAAACAGATCGTTATAATACGTACTGGTTCCATGAGCATTGATATAGTCGACTTCTTCCGGTGCTACCCCGGCATCTTCCATAGCCAGTTTCATCGCCATTCCCGCACCTCTCCCGTCTTTTTCCGGCAACGTGACATGATATGCGTCCGCTGTCGCACCGTATCCGGCCATCTCCGCATAAATGGCGGCGCCGCGCCTTTTAGCGTGTTCCAACTCTTCGAGCACAACAATCCCTGCTCCCTCGCCCAGCACAAATCCTTTTCTATCTTTGTCAAATGGAATGGATGCTCGCATCGCATCCTCGCAGGTCGTCAAAGCCGTCAGCCCCGTAAATCCCGACAGTCCGGTCGGACAGATGGCGC
This sequence comes from Hespellia sp., assembly GCA_022790755.1. GTDB lineage: Bacteria > Bacillota > Clostridia > Lachnospirales > Lachnospiraceae > Mediterraneibacter_A. The sequence goes on from JAAVXR010000070.1 coordinate 32,317, forward strand.
TCTCTGTGCCTCCCGCCACCATCACATCGGCATCCCCATATTGAATGGCCCGCAGCGCGTCTCCAATACAATGTGTGCCGGAAGCACAAGCCGTCACAACATTGGTGCATTTGCCTTTTAAACCAAGCTGAATCGAAATATTTCCCGCCGCCATATTCGAAATCATTTTCGGCACCATCAAAGGATCGGTACGATTTTGCTTCTCAGCTAATATCTTCTTATAATTCGTTTCTACAGATTGCAGACTGCCGATCCCGGAGCCGACTATGACGCCCACACGATATGGATTCTCCTCCGCCATGTTTATCTTTGCATCCGCAAAGGCCTCCTTCGCGGCGGCTACCGCATACTGCGAAAACAGTTCCATACGTTTTGCCGCTTTGAAATCCATATGTTCTTTTGCGTCAAATCCCTTGACTTCCGCCGCCAAATGTACCTTATATCCTGTAGAATCAAAGCGTGTGATCGGCCCGATTCCCACTTCTCCTGCCTGAATACCCTTCCAGAATGTTTCCACTGAGTTTCCAATCGGCGTCACAGCTCCCAGGCCGGTGACAACAACTCTTCTCTTCATCTTCTTTACTCCTTGGATTCCTGATATTTTCCGACGATACTTAGAGACATTCCCATCTTGTCACATCGCCATGCCGCCATCCACATGAACCACCTGTCCGGTAATGTAAGATGCCGCATCCGAAGCCAGGAATACCACTGTATTTGCCACATCTTCCGCTGTGCCAAGACGTCCGAGAGGAATCTGATTTTCATACTTGGCTTTCATGTCAGCGGACAACGCTTTGGTCATATCCGTTTCAATCAACCCTGGTGCTACCGCATTGCAGGTAATTCCCCGGGACGCTACCTCTCTGGCAATGGATTTTGTCAATCCGATGACTCCCGCTTTTGACGCCGCATAATTTGCCTGTCCGCTATTCCCCATAACGCCCGCGATGGATGCAATATTGATAATCCGACCACTTCTTTGTCTCACCATCTGTCGTAATGCGAAACGAGCACAGTGAAACGGCCCTTTCAGATTCGTATCAATCACCGTATCAAATTCTTCTTCCGACATGCGCATCAGTAGATTGTCTCTCGTAATCCCAGCATTGTTTACCAGAATGTCGATTCTGCCAAAGCGGTGGATCACTTCTTTTATAAAAGTCTCACAGCTCACGTAATCTGCAACGTCGCACTGCATGATTTCCGCTTGCCCTCCCATGTCTTCGATCTGTTGCTTTACCGACATCGCCCGTTCTTTCGATCCATTATAATTGACGACTGTAATTGCGCCTGCCGATGCCAACTGTAATGCCACCGCTCTCCCAATTCCCCTGGAGGCGCCTGTCACCACGGCAATTTTTCCTTTTAGCATAATTCCTGCACCACCTTTTCCATATCTTCCCACGTCCCTATGTTGTACGAACGCAAACCTCGATTGATTTTTTTGAGAAATCCGGTCAATGTCCTGCCAGGGCCGATCTCCACAAAGGTGTCTACGCCATCTGCAATCATCCGCTCCATACTCTGCTGCCAGCGAACCGGATTCGTCACCTGACGCGCCAACAACTCTTTCGTCTGTGAAATGTCACAGATATACTCTGCCGTCACATTGGTCACATAGGGAATCTGGAGTGTATACCACTCTATATGATTCAGTTCTTCTCTCAGATGATTCTCAGCACTTTCGAGAAACGGCGAATGAAACGGTCCGCTTACATTCAACATGACGACACGTTTTGCGCCAACCTGCTTTAAGCGCTCCTCTGCTTGTTGCACAGATTCTGTCCTTCCAGTAATGACAATCTGACCCGGACAGTTATAGTTTGCGATACTGACTCCTTCTATTTCTTGTAGCACCGCTTCCATCTGCTCTTTAGACAATCCCAACACGGCCGCCATCGCGCCTTCTCCCGGAGGAACCGCATTTTGCATAAAAATACCTCTTTTGCGTACCGTTCGGATCGCATCCTGCAATTCCATACCACCAGCCGTACAGACCGCACAGTATTCCCCCAAACTTAATCCTGCCGTCACCTGCGGTCTTAAGCCTGACTCAAAAATCGTTTCCGCCATTGCAAGGCAAGTAGTCACAAGCGCCGCCTGTGTATATTCCGTCTGATGTAATTTTTCATTTTCCTGAAAACAGAGAGCTTTCATGTCCATTTGCAGAAGATGGGAGGCCGTCTCAAATACCTGGCGTGCCGTTTCACTGTGCTGATAAAAGTCTTCTCCCATCCCCGTTTTCTGCACGCCCTGACCAGGAAACAAAAATGCTATTTTACTCATAACAATTGGTTCCTTTCAGTAATTCATCGGTCTCACGAACCAATTTATCCATCCATTCCTGACAGGATAACTCTTCTTTGACCAGACCTGCAATCTGTCCTGCCATCACACTTCCATGGATAACATCTCCTTCGACAACGGCTTTTCTCAGCCCTCCCAGCGTAAGATTCTCCAGTTCTTCCAGGGAAGCGCCGGCATTTTCTCGATCTATATACTCTTTCGTCATCTGATTGCGCAGCGTACGCACCGGATGCTTTGTACTTCTTCCTGTCACACGAGAATCAATATCCCGGGCTTTCAGAATCGCTTTTTTATAGTTCTCATGTACCCAACTTTCCTTCGCCGTCACAAAACAGGTGCCCAACTGTACAGCCCTTGCCCCCAACATAAAAGCCGCGGCAATTCCTCTTCCATCTGCAACCCCACCCGCGGCAATCACCGGAATATGAACGGCATCTACCACCTGCGGAACCAAGGTCATTGTCGTGCTTTCACCGATATGTCCACCAGATTCTGTCCCTTCTGCGACTACGGCATCCGCCCCACAACGTTCCATCCGTCTCGCCAGCGCGACCGATGCAACCACAGGAATCACTTTCACACCGGCTTCTTTCCACATTTTCATATATTTCTCCGGCGAACCAGCCCCCGTGGTAACAACTTTTACCCGTTCCTCAGCAACCACTTTGGCCACCTCATCCGCATAAGGACTCATCAACATTACATTCACCCCAAAAGGCTTTTCCGTCTTTGACTTTACCTTCTGTATCTGCTGACGCACCCAATCCGCCGGCGCGCTGGCTGCCCCAATGATGCCAAGCCCTCCTGCCTCCGATACAGCCGACGCAAGATGATACTCCGCGACCCATGCCATTCCGCCTTGAATAATCGGATATTCTATCCCCAGCAATCTGGTTATCTCTGTCTGCATTTTGTATCCTTTCTATAATAAAAATATTAATTTTGCGGTTCTTTAAGCCTGATGTTTCTCGATGTATTCTACCACATCCCCCACCGTAGCCAACTGTTCCAGATCTTCGGATGGAATCTCTACTCCAAATTCTTCCTCCAGTGACATCACCAGTTCAAATAGATCCAGTGAATCCGCCCCCAAGTCTTCTTTAAAAGAAGATTCCATAGTAATCGTCGCTCCATTCACACCCAAACCGTCTGCAATCATTTCTTTCAACTTTTCTAACATTTTCTTATCCTCACTTTTTTAATTTTTCAGATGATTATCTGTTCTTTTTTATTATGTGTATCCGGCCTTTTGCCGGTTATCACCGTCACCATTTCAATACACTGGCTCCCCAGGAGAGTCCTCCGCCAAAACCTGCCAGCACAATGATCTGCCCTCGCTTCAACCTGCCACCCCTGTGAAGTTCATCTAATAAAAGAGGAATACTCGCCGATGAAGTATTTCCGTATTCCATCAAATTCATCGGGATGCGACTGATTTCTGTTTTCAGCCGTTTTGCAACGGCCTGAACAATCCTTTGATTTGCTTGATGCAAGACAAAGAAATCAATATCGTTTACGGTCAATTGTGCACTTCTCAATACCTCAGAGATCACTTCCGGTACTTTGCGAACCGCAAATTTAAACACTTCCTGCCCGTCCATTTGGATATATTCTCTTTGTTTTCCCAGCGAACTGCGGCAGAACAGGGCATGACCTTTCTTTCCATTCGAATGCATAATCATCGGATAGAAATCCCCTTCCCCGGCTTCCACCACAACAGCCCCCGCTCCATCTCCAAATAGTATACAGGTACTGCGGTCCGTCCAGTCCGTCATATCTGACAGTGTCTCCGCGCCGATAACCAAAGCCTTTTCACACATGCCTGCTGAAATATACGCCTGTACCGTATTGTATGCAAATAAAAATCCTGTGCAGGCGGCATTTAGATCAAAACAAACTGCACGTTCCGCATGAATCTCTTTCTGCACTTCACATGCGGTACTTGGAACTATGATATTGGATGAAAGCGTTGCGACAATTAAAAGATCAATCTCTTTTGCATCCACCCCGGCATTGTTCAGAGCTCTTTTCGCGGCTATCGCTGCCATAGAGACAGTGGTCTCCCCATCTGCGATATGTCTTCGAAGCACGCCGGTACGCTCGCGAATCCAGGCGTCACTCGTCTCAACCCATTTTGCAATCTCTTGATTTTCTACAATTCTCTCCGGCACGCAAGAACCGGTTCCTGTAATCTTTCCTATCATTGTTTCCTCTATTCTGTGCATGTTTCACAGCACAAACAGGTATGGGTGAAATGTTTTTCTTTCACCCTTTCTCCATATAATTATCTCTCAATTTTGTCCAATAAATTTGAGATTCAAATACTTTGATTTTCAAAGTATATAGCATTATTTTTATTCTGTCAAGAAAATTTTATGATAAATTTCTTGATTGATACCATGCCTCAAAAGTTTTTGGATGTGACAATTATTTTTTTAATTTTTAGTTGCTTTTTTTTTAGGAATGTGCTAGTATACTTGTTGTTGGCGGAAGTGGCGGAATGGCAGACGCGCTAGATTCAGGTTCTAGTGGGAGTTTATCCTGTGAGAGTTCAAG
>JAAVXR010000071.1 GCA_022790755.1 Hespellia sp.
AAATAAAGATAAGTAAACATGTCCGCAGCAGAAAGGCTGCCGCCGGGATGTCCGGCCTTCGCTCCGTGGGCGTTTCCATAGAAAATCCGCAGAGAACCTGATCCGCTTTTTTACGTTCACCAAGCCAAGATAAAATATCTTGTGTTCTTTTCAATGCAATGGATAGTTCGCCGTCCTTCTTTTTCAATTTGTCTTTTGCCGTATTCAAAGGCGTGTAATCTGCAACTGCTGCCGCTTTGATAATCATATCCTGTGTTTCCCAATGTTCACGAACTGCGTGGAACAATTCCGACGCGCTTACAATGGGAATGAGATCCACAAACGGTGGCGGATTCAGAGAAACCGGCCCACTAATCAGTGTGACGTTGGCTCCCCGCAGCATCGCTTGTCGAGCGATGGCATATCCCATCTTCCCGGTAGAGTGATTGCTCAGAAAGCGAACTGGATCTAGAGCTTCCCTGGTGGGACCTGCAGTCACGAGTATGTTCTTGCCCTTCAAATCTTTGGGAGAGGCGATTTCCCGCAAAATATAAGACAGGAGAACATCTTCTGATGGCATTTTTCCATCCCCTGTGGTGCCGCATGCCAGGTATCCGTGATCCGGTGGAATCACTATTTTACCAGATTGTGCAAGTTTTTTCAAATTGTCCTGTACCACCGGGTTGTGATACATATTTACATTCATTGCCGGTGAGACGATTACTGGGCAGGTCATCGCGAGCGCCGTTGTACTCAACATGTCATCGGCAAGCCCATAAGTCAGCTTCGCAATGATATTTGCGGAGGCAGGGGCTACCAGAAAAACAGAGGCTTTTTCCGCCAGAGAAACATGGGCCACATGAAACTGGAAATTGCGGTCAAAAGTGTCAACCATACACTTATTGCCAGTCAAAGTTTCAAATGTGGTGGGATGTATGAAATTTGTTGCGTTTTTTGTCATGATGACATGTACATCTGCATGTAGTTTAACGAGGCTGCTGGCGAGACCTGCGATTTTATATGACGCAATACTGCCGCTTACACCAAGAACTACGGTTTTTCCTTTTAGCATCTACTTTACCTCTTCCATATCCTGTAGACAACCGTGCTTTTCATAACGCGTTATCTGCTTGATTTTGTTTTGTTCATCCACAAATACTACCTTTGGGGAGTATTCCTTTGTTTCCTCCGGTGTCATACCGGCATAACACATGATGATGATTTTATCGCCGACTTGTACTTGGCGGGCGGCGGCGCCATTGAGACAAATCAGACCGCTGTTTCGTTCGCCTGCGATCACATAGGTTTCAAACCGCTGTCCGTTATTGATGTCCACGATCTGTACCTGTTCATATTCCTGTATATCAGAGGCTTCCATCAGAGCTTCATCAATTGTAATGCTCCCGACATAGTTTAATTCTGCCTGGAGAACGGTGGCTCGATGAATTTTTCCTTTTAGCATAGTTAATGTCATTGAAGATTCTCCTTTTATAAAATCATTCATATAGAAAGTTGTCAATCAACCTGGTGTTTCCGATGTAGACGGCTATAGCGGTAAGGATGGGGCCATCAATTCGATGATGGGGTTGTATGGTATCCCAGTGGACCATTTCTACGTAATCAATGCGGGCAAGTGGCTCCGCCTCGATGATATTTCGCATGGCCCCAAGAACTTTTTCGCCATCTTTCTCCCCAGTTTCTACCATGGCTTTTCCAGTAAAGATCGCTTTGGAAAGTACTAAGGCTGCCTTTCTTTCTTCCGGGGAAAGATATGTATTTCTGGAACTCTTTGCCAGACCGTCCGCTTCCCGAATGATGGGACAGCCGACAATTTCAATGTCTATGTTCAGATCTCGAACCATACGACGGATAACGGCCAGTTGTTGTGCATCTTTTTGTCCAAAATATGCCCGGTCCGGGGAAGCAATATGAAATAATTTGCTTACCACGGTACAAACGCCGCGGAAGTGTGTCGGGCGGCTTTTTCCGCACAATTCCTCTGTTACCTGGCTGGTATCCACGAAGGTAGAAAAATCTTCTGCATACATTTCGGACACTTCCGGTGCGAAAACAAGCGCGGCTCCTGCTCTTTTACACAGGATACAGTCTGCTTCAAGGTCTCTCGGATAGGTAGCAAGATCTTCTGTTGGACCAAATTGTATCGGATTGACAAAAATACTGACGACTACACGATCATTTTCTTCGACTGCACGGTCGATCAGACTTTGGTGTCCCTCGTGCAAATATCCCATGGTCGGAACCAGACCGACGCTGAGACCTTCTTTTTTCCATTTTTTAACCTGTGAGCGTACCCCACTTACTGTCTTTTCTATTTGCATAGTTTCCTCCATTCTGTGCACGTTTCATAGCACAAATAGGTATGGGTGAACTGATTTTCATTCACCCGTTCCTCCATTCTGTGCACGTTTCATAGCACAAACAAGTATGGGTGAAATGATAATTTTCACCCGTTCCTCCATACATTTTGTTTAGTATAATTTATCAATTACATCGTTTGAAATCCCGTATCCGTGTTCTGTTGCAGGGAAGGTTCCCGTTTCTACTTCTGCAATATAAGCGCTAAACGCATCTTTCATGGCCTCCCCGATGTTGGCAAAACGTTTCACGAATTTGGGAGTATAATCAGAAAACATTCCCAACATATCCTGATAGACCAGAATTTGGCCATCACAACCAGCGCCTGCTCCGATTCCAATAGTTGGAACAGGAATTGCTTCTGTGATTTTTGCGGCGAGCGCCGCGGGAACACATTCCAGTACGATGGCAAATGCGCCTGCTTCTGCAACGGCCTTTGCGTCTTTCAGGAGCTTTTGTGCAGTCTCACGATCTTTCCCCTGGACTTTATAGCCGCCGAACGCATTGACGGATTGAGGGGTAAGTCCCAAATGTCCCATCACGGGAATTCCGGCCCGTACGATTGACTGAATTTGGGGAACCACTTCTTTCCCACCTTCCAGTTTCACGGCATTGGCCCTTCCTTCTTTCATCAAACGACCGGCATTGTACACGGCGTCATAAACGGAACTTTGATAGGACATAAAAGGCATGTCAACCACCACCAGTGCATTTTTTGCTCCGCGGGCGACTGCCGCACCATGATGAATCATATCTTCCATTGTGACGGAAATGGTGTCTTCATATCCAAGGATTACATTTCCTAGGGAATCTCCCACCAGGATTCCATGGATACCGGCTTCATCCTCCAATTTTGCTGTGGAATAATCATAGGCCGTCAGCATGGAAAGTTTTTGGCCATCTTGTTTTGCTTTTTGAAATGTTGCAACTGTGTGTTTCATTTTTTCCTCCATTCTGTGCGCGTTTCACGGCACAAACAGGTATGGGTGAAGCGATTTCGTTCACCCGTTCCTCCATTCTGTGCGCGTTTCACTGTCATAACATTTTTGGGAAATGGTGTTCATATACTTCGCGTTCACCTGTTTGCATAAGAGCTGGAAAAGAGCATGGAAAGGGTCTCATAATCTCTTTCCGGGTGTTTCTGTTTAGCAATGTGAAGCAACACTTCTGATAGTTGGAGATAGATTTCCCGTTTTTCTCCAGTCAGTGTATCCAGGTGTTTTTGAATCGTACTGAGGTCTCCGCGTTCTACAGGACCGGTCAGCGACGCTACCGTACCATTTTGAGCTACAGATTGACAATGGTTCAGGAAGAGAGCTTTTAATGCTTCTTCCCCGTCTTTTCTGGTAAATCCGCATTTCTGCAGAAGTTCTGTGGCGATTTCAAATAGTCCGGAGACTAGGTTACTTGAAAATACAGCCGCACTGTGATAAAGAATTTTTTGATCTGCCTGAATAATCTTTACTGGATTTCCAAGCGTTTCAAACAATTCCTTCCAAAATGGCAGGTATTTTTGTGCGCCTTCAATTGTAAAGTATGCTTGTGAAATTTCCCGATACGATTGCAGTTTGCTGTGAACTGCAAATAGGGGATGGATAGAATAACCAAATGCTTCCATCTGGTCAATCCCGGAAAACACAGCGGAACTCATTGCGCCGCTGCAATGACAAATACATTTCTTTTTTAACGAATATTGTTTCAGATCATTCCACACATCTGTGATAGCTCCGTCTGGAACTGTCAGAAAGAGTGCATCGCTTGACGCTGTCAATTCTTCCAGCGTCTCATAATATCTTGTGTGCGTGAAATCTGAGGCCCATTTTGCGGACGCTCTGGTTTGGCTGTAATATCCGGATACACACACGTTGCGTTCCGTCATATATTTGCCTAGGGTACAACCTACTTTTCCCGCACCCACAAATCCAATTCTCATTTAACCACCTTCTTTTGATAATTATGAAATCTCATTCTTTCTCGGATACTGCTTGGAAACGATATAAGTTCCATTTTGGTTCCGGTGTGGATATGGATCTGTAAACAAGTATATAATTTGTCGGTATAGTTTCCTTGGGAATACTATCCGGAGCCATTATAGCATTTTTATGTTGGGGTGTAAATGGAGAAAGTTTAAATGACTGGAAAACATTTGACATAATTTAAAAGGTTGGCTATAATACATTTAACAGGATAGCCGGAAGGTGAGTGCGAGTCACCCGTCCTGGCGTTTAAACTTTAAACTATTAAGAATAGTCGTCCAGTCTTTATCATCTGAAGTGAACCCCTTTTGTTAGACAAAAATGAAAGTCTAACGAAAGGGGTTATTTCTATGTCTGGAAGAAAAATATATTCCGCAGAGCTCAAGCTGGAAATTGTGCAACGATATCTCAAAGGAGATATTGGAATCAAAAAATTGGCACAGGAATATCATGTTACCTTTGGGGATATTCAAAAGTGGAGGGATGCCTATCAGGAGCATGGTGTGGCAGGATTGAACACTACACACGGGACTTATACTGGCGGATTTAAAGTCTCTGTTGTAGAATATATGCATAATACAGGTGCATCCATCCGAAAGACGGCAGCCCACTTC
>JAAVXR010000072.1 GCA_022790755.1 Hespellia sp.
CTCTTGTTGTGTCATTCTTTTTGTGGCTCGGTATATATGAATCTTACTTTCAAATTGATATTTGTTCTTATTGGCCACAGGCTCACCACCTTTCAGTGTTTTTTATATCTCATGTAATTATAAGCATAACATATTTCTTGTATTTTGTAGAATAAAGAGAAAGAAATAAGAAAGAGGGATTCCATAGCCTGTCATGCACATTTCCATGGTGTGATCTTTTGTCTTACATATTTCACAAATCGGAAAAGAGAAACGCATGATATTGACTTTCCGACATAAATGTCGTATAATAATTTCAGACACTTATGTCGGAAAGTTGAGGTGCGTATGAATAAAAGAGGACAGGAAACGAGGAAACATATCAAAAAATGTGCTTGCTCCCTATTTGCCGAAAAAGGCTTTAAAGACGTAACAATGAAGGATATTTGCGAGGCCACGAAATTAAGCCGGGGTGGTTTGTATTGCCATTATGAGAGTACACGTCAAATCTTTCAAGAGATTATGGATGATATGACAGACCAGCAAGAGAATATGATTGATTTAAAAATGGAACAAAATCAATCGGCTGTGACAATATTAGACGATATTTTAGACAAATATGAAGATGAAATGGTTGACAGCCATTCATCATTAAGTGTGGCGATATATGAGTATTATAGCATCCATGATATTGCGTGCCAAAAGAATACATTATATGAGCAATATTTAACATCTGCAAATACATGGAAAAAGCTGATGCAATATGGGATTGACAGGCGGGAGTTTTACGATGTAGATATTGCCGCCGTTTTTGACTTGATCGTATTTTCCTATCAAGGGGTAAGGATGTACAGTAAGCTGATGCCTGTTGAGAGAGAAATTCCTTCCAGAATCGTAAAAGAAATCAGAAAACTATTAGTGAGGAGTGATTGTGATGGCAACAATATTTCATCGGTTTTATGAAAATAAAAATGCATTTTTGAATCCTTGTGATGTTACAGAAAAGATTTCTGGTTTTCCAGAAGTATGTATCACTACATTTTCAGAAAGCATTATAAAAAATTTTGTGGAAAACAATACGGTGAAAATCATTGCGAATTTATATTCTGCAAATGGAACAATACCCATTTATGAAATAAAATATGCGGATAAAAAGATGGGATTGTTCCTTTCAAGAGTGGGAGCACCCGCGTGTGTAGCCGGTTTAGAAGAAATCATAGCGTTAGGGGCCAAAAAAGTGATACAGTTTGGGTGCTGTGGCATATTAAACCGGTCCATTGCAGATAGTAAAATAATTATTCCGTCGTCAGCCGTCAGAGATGAGGGAACAAGTTATCATTACTTTTCGGGAAGTGAAGAAATCATTGCGGATGCTTCTTCCAATGACATAGTAGTACAGTATTTGAAAAGACATAAAATTCCATATGTAGTAGGAAAAATATGGACAACAGATGCCATATATAGAGAAACACCAGAGGCGATTGAAGAACGTAAAAAACAGGGATGTGTTGCTGTTGAGATGGAGTGTTCCGCAACCTTGGCTGTTGCAAAATTTAGGAATATACCGATGCTTCAATTTTTTTATGGCGCAGATAACTTGGATTCCGATCAGTGGGAAATAAGGGATTTGACGGATTATGGTTTGAGCTTAAGTGATAAGTATATGACAATCGCTTTAGAATGTGGGATTGTTTTTGAAAGAAATGGTTTCAATAGGGCAGATTGAAAAACATAGCAAGAAAAGAACTTTGACGCTATATCTCTTATCCGATTTGCTTTGTCGTCCATCAATATCGTCTGCCCCGTCATCAATCTGATTGTCGGTCTGGGCACGATGCTTGTGACAGGAGCGATGATCGGTCTTTTGATTATACAGCAGCAGGGCTTCTCTTTTTAGATAAGATCATACAATTATTTTTGAAAAGCAGGTAAGAATATCTATAGACCGTGAGGGTATGGTAACCTTTACGGTTTTTTTTGTTATTTGTAGGAATCAAAATCTGTTCATTTCATGGCGCGACGTTCAAAAAAGGATTAGCCTCTCGTTATATGGTACAATCATTCGCTCATACATTGAGAATGAGGGAGGTGTTGCCTGTTGAAACATAGAGAATTTATTTATGTTGGCGGGCCTGTTCCAGAATTGAATGAGCGGGAACACGCGGCGTTTCTTATGAATTATCAGAGGTCAATTCTTTTATCCTTAGAAAAACGGAATCTGTTGACTACGTCGCAGCGAGAACGCTGTTTGCTTGAGCTTGAAAAACAATACCGTTTAGATCAGAAAAAACAACGTCAGGCATAACCGCTTGGCGTTTTTACATCATTAAATTTGTGAAAGCAGAAAGGGCGAAATCAAAAAAAGGGAGATAGCCTTATGTCTATAGATAAATATGAAATTTTAAATCAAGAAAGAAAAATACAGTACACAAAGAGAAAAGTTGCCGCCTACTGCCGTGTGTCTACGGACAACGAAGACCAGGCAAATTCATTTGAAAGTCAGCAGCGTTATTTCAGACAATATATAGAACGTAATCCCAAGTGGGAGCTTTATGAAATTTTTGCGGATGAAGGTATCTCTGGTACAAGTACCAAAAAGCGGAAAGAGTTTAACCGTATGATTGCGTGTGCAAAAAAGGGGGATTTCGATTTGATTGTGACAAAAGAAATCTCCCGTTTTGCGAGAAATACCCTGGACAGCATTTACTACACCCGTGACCTCAAAAAGCATGGTGTAGGCGTTATCTTTCTAAATGATAACATCAATACTTTAGACGGGGACGCAGAACTTCGCCTTGCCATTATGTCCTCGATTGCACAGGAGGAAAGCCGTAAGACTTCCGAGCGTGTAAAATGGGGGCAAAAACGACGGATGGAACAAGGAGTTGTGTTCGGGCACAATATGCTCGGTTACGATGTGAAAGACGGTAAAATGTATATTAACGAGGCGGGAGCAGAAATTGTCCGTCTCATCTTCCATAAGTTTGTAGATGAAGGCAAAGGAACACATGTGATTGCCCGTGAACTTCAAGAGGAAGGCATTAAGCCCATGCGTGCGGGAGAGTGGCAGAACACGGTGATTCTTCGAGTCATCCGCAATGAAAAATACTGCGGTGATTTGGTGCAGAAGAAGACCTATACACCAGATTTTCTATCCCATGAAAAGAAAGTAAACCTCGGACAAGAGGAATTTGTGATTATCAAAGACCACCATGAGCCGATTATTTCCCGTGAGTTGTTTGACAAAGCAAACCGCATGTTAGATGAAAAATCACTTTCGCAGGAGGGAAAATCAAAGCACAGTAACCGTTATCCATTTTCCGGGAAAATTAAGTGCGGCAGGTGTGGCGCAAGCTATGTTGCCAGATATAAAAATCGAAAAGATGGCAGCAGATATAAGGCTTGGCGTTGTTACGAAGCAGCAAACCACGGAAGTCCTCATATAGATAAAGCGGGAAAACTAGTGGGCTGTTCTGGCAAGAGTATCCGCAATGAAGAAGCCATTCACATCATGTATCTTGTCTGCAAACAACTTAAGATTGACCGCCAAAAAATATTCGAAAATTTAATCAAGATAATTAGTAAAGTTATTTCGATGGATGTGATAGGTGCAAACGCGAATGGTTTGATGGAGAAACAGGAATTGATGGAAGGCATCAAAAAAGCTGTCGACGAACTTATCAGCGGTATTGAATATGAAGATGAATTTTACACGCAGTTACTTGATAAGATGGTCGTCAACGACAGAGAGAATATAGATGTGTATTTGAATTTACTCCCCTTCAAATGGAGTTATACGATTGCAAAGAGCGTTAATCCCTGAGACGGAACATTTCAGGGGCTTTTCTACCAATATCGGTCAGGATACCAGTCACTTCTTTATAAGGCATAGTATATCTTTGTGAAAGATAACGCATAGATGCGGCAAGTTCTCCGTCTGGCCCTCCAAATTGGGTGATGATTACCTGCGCCAACGCAGGATTGGGCTCTGAGATTTTTACGGGATATTGTAATCTTTTCTCATAATTCCACATAAATCAACATCCTCCTTCCTGCCATGGCCATGGCTCGTTGATCCAGTTCCATCTGTCGCTGCAGGATGCGATGGTCGTGTCAATTGTGAGCGGACCATAATAAGTGGCGTATTCCCGCAATGCTTCATTTCTCATTTTGCTGTATTCTTGAAAATATACAAGAGCTTCCATATCCTCCGGATGTGTGTCCAAATACAGTTTTACGTCATCGACTGCAAAACTAACGGCATTGATTCTTTCCAATAAATCTTTGCGGCATGGTTTATTTGTCATCGACTACACCCTCCTTTACCAAGGAATGGTTTATCTAATTCTTTGAAAATGGTCCCTTTATGCAACCCTGTTTCTGCAGCATAGATATCTTGCCATATCTGCCATGGGACATAAGCCATTGCGAGAGGAAGATTAGATAGCACGTCATCCTGTCTGCAGTATGTTTCCAGAGAGCGCTTGTGACTGACTGGACGGCTGTATGCGTCAGGCATGGAATATCGGCTGTTCATGGAATGTCCAACGAAGTTGCGTGAATTACCTGAATAATTTGGCATCATCATTTGCTCCTTTCTTGCTGTCTGTACTCTTAATTTATGGAAAAATAAAAAAATTGTGCATGAAATTTGGGGAAGCAGCATATAGAGGCGAAAAAATCTGCGTATAGAAACACAAGAAAAGTAATATACAAAAAGGCGCTTAAAATGAATGGGAATAACAGATAAAAATCTACAGAATTATAGAGAAAATAATTTAGAAAAACTAAAATCGGGGTAACAGGATTCGAACCTGCGACCTCACGGCCCCCAGCCGTGCGCTCTGACCAAACTGAGCCATACCCCGATAACAAAACTATTATAAACAAAAATAAGATAAAAGTAAAGAGACAGTTTGGCGATATGGAAAGATTAGAGGGATTTTTTGAGAATAGTATGTTATTATGAAAAAGGATACACAAAAGAAACCCAGGAGGTAAGATGATGGCGGTTGAACAAGTTCATCAGGAGCCCGATATCTTTGTAATCAAAGTTCCGCTTCCCAATAATCCACTGCGCGATTTGAATGTGTACGTTGTTGTCAGCGGGGGAGAGGCATTAGTGATTGATACTGGTTTCCGTATGGAAGAGTGCAAGGAAGCATTGATGGCGGGATTGAGAGCGTTGAGAATCCCGATGGAGAGGATGACCTTATTTTTGACGCATATGCACAGCGATCATGCCGGGCAGTCCGATTTATTCAGTAAAGCAGGCTGTCCGGTATATATGAATCGAATTGATATAGAATGGTTGGAGGGAAGCATCACGGGAAAGACGAGGGCCGGGTTGGATGCGCAGTATCTGGAAAATGGATTTCCAGAAGAGTTATTGAAGCAGGTGCGTTTTCATAATCCAATGTATGCGTACGCGCCGATTGAGGCATTGGAGATTATGCCTATGGATCATGGAGATGTTTTGAAGATTGGAGATTTGACTCTGGAGTGCATTTTTACAGGAGGCCATACGCCGGGACATTCCTGTTTGTGGATACAGGGAACAGACATTTTATTTTCGGGGGATCATATTTTATACGATATTACGCCGAATATTTGCGCATGGACCGGCGTGGAAGATTCGCTGGGAGACTATATCTCGAGTTTGAAAAAGGTGGATCGGATGCCATTTTCTATCGCCTATCCTGCACATCGAATGCTGCGCAATCATCCGCATGAGCGAATCGAGGCGTTGCTTCAGCATCATGTGCGGCGACTGAATGAGATTTTGGAAATTATAGATAAGTATTCAGATTCTGGAATCGTCGCCTATGATGTGGCGAGCAAAATGAAATGGTCGATTCGCTGCAGCGGTTGGGATGTGTTCCCAGTGACGCAGAAATGGTTTGCTGTGGGAGAGACTATCGCGCATCTGGTCTGGCTATTCAGACGAGGTTATGTCGATTGCCAGGTGCGAGATGGACAAAAGTGGATGTATCCTGGTCAGAATGGGAAATCTTTTGTGACAGAGGAGGATCTGTAATTTTGCTAATGATCGGATTTCAAGCCGGCTCCGCACATGGGAATGATGCTGTCCGATGTTCTTCCATATAATTCGCAGTAATGTAGGTAGGCAGCGTAGTTAGCTGCGGTGGTGTGTTCACAGTAGATTCCTTTTTGGGCAAGTTGTTCTCTGGCGGCCAGGATCTTCTGCTCCGGCGCTTCGATCACCTGGATATGATAACGATAAATAGCTTGCAGGATTTCTTTGCCGCGCATAGGTTCGCCGATGGCGATTCCCTCCGCCAGTGTTGGACGGACCTGCACTTTAGGAGGACAGTCTGCATGATTTTTTACCGCTTCTGCAAAAGGCGCGCAGTTTTCACTCTGGATAGCGATGATCTGTGGCATTTCATCCAGAACACCGGCTTCCACTAATTCTTCCAGGGCTTTTATGACGCCAAGGAAAAGGGTTCCATTTCCCAGAGGAACGAAAAGATTGGCCGGGATTCTATGCAATTGTTCATAGATTTCGTAGAGATAGGTTTTTGTTCCTTCATAAAAAAACGGATTGTAGACGTGGTTTGCATAGTAGATGTTTTCCCGTTCTGCTCGCTCTCGGCAGACGTCGGCGCAGTGATCCCTTGTTCCCGGTATGATGTGGACCTGGGCACCGTGCGCCTGTATCATTCGAACTTTCTGCGGTGAAGTGCCTTCCGGAACGTAGATATCGCAAGCAATTCCCGCTTTTGCACAATATGCCGCCACACTGTTTCCGGCATTGCCGCTGCTGTCCTGTACGACCCGGTCAATTCCAATAGATTTGCAATGTGAGATCAGTACAGCGGCCCCGCGGTCCTTGAAAGATAAGGTGGGCATACAATAATCCATTTTCAGCGACAGATCGTCGTCAAAAGGGATCACTGTAGTCATTCCTTCTCCGAGGGAGATGGTTTTCCAGGAATCGTCCAGAAGTGGCATGAATGCCCGATAGCGAAAGATATTCCAGGTATCTTTGTCGATGGCGGACAGACGAAAATCTGGTTTTTGAAAATTCAATTGCCAGAGACCGCCACAACTGCATTTTGCTTTTCGTGTGGTGATGGGGGCTTTTTTTCCGCAATTTGAGCATTGGTATTCCATAATGTTTTCCTTCCTATTCCTTCCTAAAATCCGAATCCTAAAAATAATTTAAAAATGCCTGGGCCACTTTCGAAAGAGGGATCTGTTCGTTGTGAGCAATGACCAGCTCCCGGGGAGGAAGGATTTCTTCTGTCTCGACAATAAACAGAGAAGAAGAATGGCGGGGGAGGCAATAATCTGGAACAAAAGCAATGCCAAGGCCAATATTGGCGAGATCAATCAGGAGATCATTGCTGCTTAGTTCAATTTCCGGCACCAAATCCAATTGATGTTGCAAAAACAGGCGATGTAGAAACTCGCTGGTCGTGCTTTTTCGGTCTAACATCAGAATCGGATACTGTGAAAGTTCTTTGTAGGACAGTTTTCGGCCCTTCAGTTGGGCGAAGGATTCGTTTGCAATAAAGATATCCTGAAAAGGCTGAATCTTTTTGATCGAAGAGACGTTGCTTAGGTAGGAGTTTGGATAATTGATTACGATCAGATCTACTTGTCCGGTTTCCAGAAATTCGACGCATTTGATAGACGTCTGATTGATTACTTTGATGTGTACCTTAGGAAATTCTTTGTGGAGCTTTTCCAGATAAGGAACCAGAAAATAGCGACAGATCGTATCGCTTGCGCCGATTCGGATCTGTCCGCCGGTGGTGGCGGCGTCCGTGAGCTGTGATTCTCCCCGCTGAATGAGATTGATGGCAGGTTCAATATGGCGCAGCAGAATTTCGCCCTCCGGTGTGAGTTGTACGCGTTTGGTGCTCCGAATAAAAAGGGTCTGCTCTAATTTTAGCTCCAATGTTTTGATGGACTGGCTGACGGCAGACTGTGAGATAAATAGACGCTTGGAAGCCTCGGAGAAACTCAGCGTAATGGCAACGTAGTAAAAGACTTTGTACAGTTCGTAGTTGATATCCACCTTGAAAAACCCCCTGACAATACGATAAGATGATGTTGAGATTCTGGTATTATGATTTTATTTCATGATATTATTATATAAGATAATCGAAAGAATTACAATGTGGAGAAACAGGAGGCATTTTTTAAATGAAATACTTACAGAAACTATTGGGAATACTTGCAGTCTTGCCGGCAATACTAGCCATTTTGATTACGGCCTTTCAGATAGGAGCATACAGTGATTTTTCGTTTTATGAAAAGGAATATATAAAATATCAAGTGACAGAAGATTTGCATATGGAGTTGGCGGATGTGATGGATGTCACCGATCAGATGATGGATTATTTGATCGGAAGAAAAGAGGAGTTGTCGGTGATAACGACGATTGATGGACAGAAACAGGATTTCTTTAATGAACAGGACCGTTTGCATATGGCGGATGTGAAAAATTTGTTTCTGGGAGGTCTGCGTGTTCGGACCTGGTGTTTGGCGATTACTGTGCTTTGCGTAGTTCTGCTCTGGATCACCAAAGCGGACTGGAAGCAAATTTTGATGAAATCTTGGCTAGCGGGTTTGGCAATTTATATTTTGGCGGCTGTAGTAATTGGGATTGCAGCGGTGCAGGATTTTACCGCCGTTTTCACAAAATTTCACGAGATCTTTTTCACCAATGATCTATGGTTATTTGATCCGACCACAGACTATATGATTCGTATGCTGCCGGAAGGTTTCTTTGCAGATATGGTAATTCGAATCGGCAGTATATTCTTGGGTGCGCTTACGGTGGTTACAGGTGTTTGCCTGTGGGTTGGTTTTCGTAAAAAGGAAGAAGAAATTAGTATAATTAATAAATGAGATTAATATGATTAATTTTACTAATAATTGGACACGTGATATACTGCATGAAAGAAAACGGGAAAAAGTAAATTGGTAAATTGAATTGGGATGAAAAAAAGAAAGGACAAAGCCATGGAGAAATCGACGAGTCGTGTAAAACGGGTTTATGTGGAGAAGAAACCGGAATTTGCGGTTCAGGCGAAAGCGTTATGCCGTGAACTCCAGAATTATCTGGGGATTCAGAGTGTGACCAATGTGCGGGAATTGATCCGCTATGATGTGGAAAATATTTCAGAAGATATTTTCGAAACAGCATGCAGCAAAATTTTTGCGGAGCCACCGGTGGATATATTGTATAAAGAAACGTTTCCTAAAAAGGACACGGAGCATGTATTTTCTGTGGAATATCTTCCGGGGCAGTTTGATCAAAGAGCAGATTCTGCGGAACAATGTGTACAATTTTTGCGGGAAGAGGAGAAACCGGTGATCCGCACGGCAGTTACGTACGTCATTGACGGTGAGATTACGGAGTGGCAATGGAATGCGATCAAAGAGTATTGTATTAACCCGGTGGATTCTAGAGAGACTGGACTGGAGAAGCCGGAGACATTGATCACTGCATTTGAGGAGCCAGAAGATGTAAAGATATTTACGGGCTTCAAGGATCTCACAGAACAGGATTTGAAGGAATTGTATGAATCTTTGGGACTTGCTATGACCTTTCAGGACTTTCTTCATATTCAGAAATATTTTTGTATGGAAGAAAAGCGGGACCCGTCTGTGACGGAAATTCGTGTTCTGGATACTTACTGGTCAGATCACTGCCGTCATACTACGTTTTCCACAGAACTGGAAGCGGTGACATTTGAGGACGGGGATTATCGGGAGCCGATGGAGAAGACTTATCGAGGCTATTTGAAAGATCGGGAAGAGATTTTCGGAGATCGGAAGGATAAGTATGTTTCCTTGATGGATCTTGCGTTGATGGCGATGCGCAAGCTGAAACGGGAAGGAAAGCTCGCAGATCAGGAAGAGTCGGATGAAATCAACGCCTGCAGTATCGTGGTTCCGATTCGTGTGGATGGAGTGGAAGAAGAGTGGTTGATTAATTTTAAGAATGAGACACATAATCATCCCACGGAGATTGAACCTTTCGGCGGCGCGGCGACCTGTCTTGGCGGGGCGATTCGAGATCCTCTGTCAGGGCGTACCTATGTATATCAGGCGATGCGAGTGACGGGAGCGGCAGATCCGACAGGTTCTGTGGAAGAGACGCTGAGAGGGAAGCTTCCACAGAAAAAGCTGGTGCGCGGCGCGGCGAATGGGTACAGTTCTTATGGAAATCAGATCGGGCTGGCAACCGGGCTGGTAAAGGAAATCTATCATCCAGACTATGTGGCAAAGAGAATGGAAATCGGTGCAGTCCTGGGAGCGGCGCCTCGTCGTGCGGTGATTCGCGAAACTTCCGATCCAGGCGATGTGATTATTCTGCTTGGCGGACGTACCGGGCGCGATGGATGTGGCGGTGCAACCGGTTCTTCCAAGGTGCATACGGAAGAATCCATCGAAACCTGCGGAGCGGAAGTGCAGAAGGGTAATCCTCCTACGGAACGGAAGATTCAGCGGTTGTTCCGAAGAGAAGAGGTCAGCAGGTTGATTCGAAAATGTAACGATTTTGGCGCGGGGGGAGTGTCTGTTGCAATCGGAGAACTGGCGGATGGTCTGCGCGTGGATCTGGATAAAGTGCCGAAAAAATATGCCGGCCTGGATGGAACAGAAATCGCAATTTCCGAGTCGCAGGAGAGAATGGCCGTGGTTGTGAATCCGGCAGATGTGCAGCAATTCTTGGCGTATGCGAAGGAAGAAAATCTGGAAGCGACCGAGGTGGCGGTGGTGACGGAAGAACCGCGGTTGGTGCTGAGTTGGAGAGGGAAGGAAATCGTAAATCTTTCCCGTGCATTTTTAGACACAAACGGTGCGCATCAGAAGACGCAGGTGGAAGTGGAAATTCCAAGAAAGTCGGAGAGTCTCTTTATCAAGAACGAGGTTCTGGATGTTCGGAAGAAATGGCTGGAGACGTTGCAAGATTTGAATGTGTGTTCGCAAAAAGGGTTGGTGGAAATGTTTGATGGCTCCATCGGTGCAGGTTCCGTCTTCATGCCTCACGGTGGACAGTACCAGATGACGGAGACACAGGCGATGGCAGCGAAAGTACCTGTGCTTGGCGGAAAGACGGACAGTGTGTCTCTGATGAGTTATGGGTTCGATCCGTATTTGTCCAGTTGGAGTCCCTATCATGGGGCAGTGTACGCCGTTGTGGAATCGGTGGCGAAGATTGTGGCCGCTGGAGGAGATTTCCGCAAGATTCGTTTTACCTTCCAAGAATATTTCCGTCGTATGACGGAGGAGCCAAAACGGTGGAGTCAACCGTTTGCGGCGCTTCTGGGGGCGTATGAGGCGCAGCTTGGCTTTGGACTTCCGGCGATCGGTGGAAAGGACAGCATGTCGGGCACGTTCCAGGATATCGACGTGCCGCCGACTCTGGTTTCTTTTGCGGTGGATATGGCAGAAGAACAGGAGATCATCACGCCGGAGTTGAAGGCAGCAGGAAATCGCCTGGTTTGGATCAAAATTGAAAAGAACGCGTACGATCTGCCGGTATATGAACAACTCAAAAAGCAGTATGGCAATCTTTGTCTAGATATTCGCGGCGGAAGAGTTCTTTCTGCCTATGTATCTGATCGGCACGGCGTGATTGCGGCGATCAGCAAGATGGCTTTCGGCAATCAATTGGGCGTGAAACTGGACGCTTCTTTACCGGCGGAAGATTTATTCGCCCCGGCATTTGGCGAGATTGTGGCAGAAGTGGCGGCAGAAAAACTTTCGGAATTGGAAAGTAGCGCTACAGTGATCGGGGAAGTGACGGAGGATGGAAACTTTACGTATGGAGACGTAAGTATTTCACTGGAAGAGGCGCAGTCTGCATGGACCAAGCCTTTGGAGAAAGTCTTTGCGACCAAATCTTCTGCGGACTGCGATATGGATGTGGAGGAGCAGTTATATCAGACTTCAGATCTACACATTTGTAGCCATAAAATCGGGCAGCCCACAGTATTTATCCCGGTATTCCCTGGTACAAACTGCGAGTATGACAGCGCGGCGGCGTTCGAACGTGCGGGAGCCAAAGTGATCACGCGGGTATTCCGGAATCTGGATGCTGCGGATATTCGAGATTCTGTGGGGGAATTTGAGAAAGCGATCGGACAGGCTCAGATGATCATGTTCCCGGGTGGATTCAGCGCGGGAGATGAGCCGGACGGATCGGCGAAGTTCTTTGCGACGGCATTTCAGAATCAGAAGATCAAAGAAGCCGTGGAAGAGCTTTTGGAAGAGCGGGACGGACTGGCACTCGGAATCTGTAACGGTTTCCAGGCGTTGATTAAGCTGGGGTTGGTTCCATATGGCAGAATTGCGGGGCAAAAAGAAGATTCTCCGACTTTGACGTATAATACCATTGGCCGTCATATTTCAAAGATGGTCTACACGAAAGTGGTGACCAATAAATCTCCGTGGTTGCAGATGGTGCAACCGGGCGAGGTTTATACCAATCCGGCGTCCCACGGAGAAGGGCGTTTTGTTGCAAATGAAACATGGATAAAGAAATTGTTTGAGAATGGGCAGGTGGCGACGCAGTATTGTGATCCAAAAGGTCGGATTACCATGAATGAGGAGTGGAATATCAACGGTTCCTACCGCGCGATCGAGGGAATCACCAGCCCGGATGGAAGGATACTCGGCAAAATGGCGCACTCGGAGAGGCGTGGGGACGCTGTCGCAAAAAATATTTACGGGGAACAGGATCTGAAGATCTTTGAATCGGGCGTGGCGTATTTTAAATAAAGGAGCCAGACTGGAATTCTCGGTCGATACAGTATTGTATGACGGATTCGATCGGCGGCGAGATCCATTTATTTCGATGGTATAAGAGCTGTTTCCAGACATGGATCTCGAAATCTTTCACATGTAAGCGAACCATATTTCCGGAAGCAATTTCTTGAGCCGTAATATAGTCCGGCAAGAAGGAGATTCCAACGCCCTGTTCGACGAGGGGACAGATCAGGCCGGTACTGCCGATTTCCAGGACAGGATCAATTTCCAGGGAATATTCAGAAAGTTTTTCGTCTAATAGCCGGCGGTAGCTCATACCCTTCTCTGTCAGAATAAACGGTTGTGTCAGTAGATCCCGGATAGACAACGTATCTGCGTGAGCCAGCGGACAGGCGGGAGACGCAACGAAATGAGTATGGACCTTCTCTTCCCGAACGATAATATATTCCGCATTGTAGATATGATTATCCAAAGTTAAAATAGCGTCCACTTCATTGTGGTTGATCAGCCGGAACATTTCTTCTGTTCCGGCTGCAATAATTTTCAATGAGATGTCAGGATATTTTTTTCGAAAATCAAGAAAACCGTCTCCGAGAAAGGAGTCACACAGAGAATCCGCCATGGCTAGACGGATGTGTCCTTTGACGTCCTTTTTCGTTTGAATCGTTTCTTCCAGTTCCTGCGTCAGTTTGCTGATCTGATGCGCATACTCCAATACTTCTTTTCCTTTTTCCGTCAGAGCGACGGTGTGATTGATGCGTTCAAAGAGCTGAGAATTCAGTTCCGTTTCCAGCTGCTTGATCTGGAATGATATCGTGGATTGAGAGTATCCAAGAGTCTGCGCTGCCTTTGTAAAACTGTTCTGTTCTGCGACATGAATAAATGAAATCAGATTTTTGAGATCCACAGTTACCCTCCATTCTATCATCTAAATACTATCTAATTTTTCGATCTATTACATTATAATTATCAATTTTACGTATGTTGGTTTTTACTATATACTAATGAGTGGGAAAAAGCAATCTATGCGATAAAAGTATAGAGTGTTTCAGAGATAGATATGGAGGAAATTGTGATGGCCGTGATCCAGTTTATGTACCAGTTATTGTGGGGAGATTTGATAACATTGCCGTTGCCGGGCGGGAATTCTGTGGGTTTGTCTTTCTTGGTGATTATTTTGATTCCATCGGGCATCTATTTTACGATCCGCACTCGATTTCTGCCCTTTCGTCTGTTTCCGGAGATGCTGCGGATTGTCGTGGAAAAGCGGAATCAGTCTCAAAAGGAATCCATTTCCGGTGTGCAGGCGTTGATTATCTCAACAGCGACCCGTGTGGGAATGGGAAATCTGGTCGGTGTCGTGGCGGCAATTTCGGCGGGAGGAGCTGGCGCCGTTTTCTGGATGTGGGTGACGGCCCTCTTGGGGTCCTCCACGGCTTTTATTGAGGCGACTCTGGCGCAGATTTATAAAGAAAAAGATCCGCTCTATGGCGGGTTTAGGGGCGGACCGGCGTATTATATTCATCATCTTTTTTTGAAAAAGGAAGGCAGGAAAAAGCGCTCTGTGATTGCGATTCTTTTCGCGATATCCGGACTGATTTGTTGGTGTGGAATCAGTCAGGTGATCGGAAATTCCGTTTCGTCTGCTTTCGAAAATGCATTTCAGATTCCCCCGATTTATACGACGATCGTGTTGGTGATGATTGCGGCGGTGATTGTGCTGCGAAAAAATGCGACCGTAAAAGTGTTGGATGTGATTGTGCCGATTATGGCAGGAATGTACTTTTTGATTACGATTTTTATAATTGTGAAAAATATAGGATTGATTCCCTCTGTCTTTCAGCGAATCTTCGCGGAAGCGTTTGGTTTGCGTCAAGTTGTGGCGGGAGGATTTGGTGCGGTGCTGATGAACGGAGCGAAGCGGGGACTGTTCTCCAATGAGGCTGGGTCCGGGTCTGCACCCTGTGCAGCAGCGGCAGCGGATATCAGCCATCCGGCGAAAGAGGGGCTCTTGCAGGCTTTCGGTGTGTTTATTGATACGATTGTTCTGTGTAGTTGTTCTGCAATGATTATGTTGTTGACACCAATGGAGCTGACACAGGGAATGGAAGGGATGGATCTTCTGCAGACGGCTATGCATTATCATATCGGAACGTTTGGAGTCATATTTATTGCAGTCATTCTCTGGTTGTTCAGTTTTTCCACATTCATTGGCATTCTTTTTTATGCCAGACCCAATATTGCCTATTTGTTTGGTGATAACTGGCTTTCACAGACATTGTACAAATTGTTGGCGCTTGTGATGCTCTTTATTGGAGGACTTGCGGCTTATACCTTTGTGTGGGATCTGGGAGATATTGGAATCGGTATGATGACGGTATTTAATATGATTGCGCTCTATCCACTGTCCAGGCAGGCGATTACCTCATTGAAAGAGTATGAGAGAAAGATTGGAAAGAAGGGGTAGCGTATTTGACAAAATTTTGTAAAAAAGTGTTGACAGCTTGGCTGAGTTGATAGTATAATAGCAAAGCGAGTTGTCGATAAGGCATCAAACGGAGAAAAGAGATATGGGATCTTAGCTCAGCTGGGAGAGCATCTGCCTTACAAGCAGAGGGTCATAGGTTCGAGCCCTATAGGTCCCATCATTTTCGAAAATAGTATATGGCGGAATAGCTCAGTTGGCGAGAGCACACGGTTCATACCCGTGGTGTCGCTGGTTCAAATCCAGTTTCCGCTATTTGAAAGGATCTGCTTGGCAGGTCCTTTTATTGTTAACAAATTTTTAGTTTTGACGATATCATATGTTTTTTTCTTTTCACGTTTTGTGAAAACAGGCATATTTGCTTGACAATAGAAATGGGAAATTCTATAATTTAATCAGAGATTTACATGTGCACAAATAATTATGCATATGAATAAGTTTGAGAGGAAGAGAGGAGGAGACATATGATTACAATAACACAGGCAATTTTGCTGGGGCTGGCGTGCGCGGTGACAAAATGCTGCATACCATACACGATCGGCGGCTTCGCAATGAACACGGTTGTGTTTAATGCGGCGGTGATTGGGGTGATTCTGGGGGATGTGCCACAGGCGATGATTGTGGGGGCGGCTCTTCAGCTGGTCTATCTGGGCCTTGTTTCATCGGGGGGAAACATGCCACAGGATCCGTGCTTTGCAGCCTATTTTGCGATCCCGATTGTGGTGGCAACCGGGGCGGATACGAATACGGCGATCGCGCTGGCGGTTCCAATTGGAATTCTGGGTCCGCAGCTCACGAATTTGTGCTATGTGGTAAACGGATTTTATATGGAAAAATGTGATGCGTTCGCAGAAAAAGGGGAAGCAGGTGGAATTGTTAGATGGGGAATCATCTTTCCGATTCTTTTCCGGATCGTTCTGTTCACGATACCGCTTGCATTGGGTCTATATTTTGGCTCCGGTGTGCTGCAAAACATTCTAAACAGCATTCCACAGGCGGTGTTGAATGGATTTTCGGCGATCGGCTCCTGTCTGCCGGCAGTCGGATTTGCAATCATTGCGAGTCTGATTTCAAAGCCGAAATATGTACCATTTTTCTTTGCAGGATTTTTCCTGATTCAATATTCAAAGATCGGTACGATTCCGCTGATGATTGCAGGTGCGTTTATCACGTTCCTTTATATCACATTCACGGCGAATGAATACATAGTGGATAAGCCGGAGGCGGAAGAGATGGATGCCACTCTGGAGGTGTCTGCAGAACAGAAGCTGGGCAAAGGAGATTTGTTCAAGGCGTGGACCGTTTGGTGGTTGTTCTGTGAGGTGGGCCATAACTTTGTGCGAATGCAGGCTTCATCATTTTGTGTTGCGGTGAGCTCGGCGCTGAAGAAGTTCTACCCGAATCCGGAAGACAAACCGGGTTATGCGGATGCTCTGAAACGGAATATGATTTTCTTTAACACGGAGGGGCATTGGGGCGGAGGTCCTTGTCTGGGACTGACGCTTGCGTTGGAGGAAAAACGGTCGCAAGATCCGGAATCGCTCCCGGGAGATATGATTTTGAATGTCAAAACGGGTTTGATGGGACCTCTGGCGGGCCTTGGAGATACCATCACCTGGTCGACTCTGATGTATCTTCTGATTGGTATTTGTCTTCCAATGGCAAACGCGGGAAATGTATTGGGAGGTCTGCTTCCGCCGATCATACTTGCGGTCATCTGTTTTATCGTCGGTTATCTGCTCACGAATCAGTGTTATAAGCAGGGATACAAATTTGCAGAGGATATGTTGAAATCAGGATTGGTTGACATGATTATTGCGGCGGCGAGCGTGCTTGGTCTGTTCATGATGGGAGGTCTGACGGCAAGCTTTGTCGTTGCGACGACGCCGATTGAGATTGTCACGGATACCTACACAACCTCGATCCAGTCGGCTCTGGATGCGATCATTCCGGGGGCAATTCCGTTGGTTATTGTGTTGTTTACCTGGAAATATATCAGTAAAACGGGAAATTATTTCAAAGTAACGATTGGTCTTACGTTGGTCGCATTTGTACTTGGATGTTTTGGATTGATTGTTTAGAAATAAAGACTTTTGATAGCTTGAAATACTATCAAAAGTCTTTTCTTTTTGTACTCAAAAATAGTTGTGTTTGCAGGCGAAGGTGGGTATAATAAACTAATGTGAGTGTAGAATGAGAATGTTTCAAATGTTTGATCAACTCATATAATATACTTTGGAAATACGCTGTCGGATAGACGGTATGCAATCAGGGATGCCAAATCGGATTCTTATACGAGTTGTGATAAAGGGGAAGAGAAGCAGCATAAGAAGGAGAATGTAATTCATGTGTGGATTTGTAGGATTTATTGGAACAGTAGATGACAGGGAACAAGTACTGGAAAATATGATGCAGACGATTGTGCACCGAGGACCGGACAGTGAGGGAAAATATGTGGATGAAGATGCCGCACTGGGGTTTCGGCGTCTCAGTATCATTGATCTCTCTGAGGTGGGCGATCAGCCATTGTATAATGAAGACCGGACATTGGTACTGACGTTTAACGGAGAAATTTATAATTATCAGGAACTGCGGGAGGAATTGCTTGCGGCCGGACATGCTTTCGCGTCAAACACGGACTCGGAGACATTACTCCACGGCTATGAAGAGTGGGGGGAGAAACTGGTAGATCGTCTTCGGGGGATGTATGCTTTTGTGATCTGGGACACAAAGAAGAAGCGGATGTTCGGTGCCCGTGATATTTTTGGCATTAAGCCTTTTTATTATGCACGGATGAACGGGACATTTCTGTATGGTTCTGAGATCAAGGCGTTTATGGAGCATCCGAAGTTTGAGAAGGTGTTTAATGAGGCGGCTCTTGGCAATTATCTTTCTTTCCAGTTTGTTCCGACGAACGAAACTTTTTTCAAGGGTGTATTTTGTCTTCAACCGGGACACTATTTTGTCTATGAAAATGGCAGAATGAAGATTACCCGCTATTTTGAGCCACATTTTACCGGCGATACCAAGAAATCGTTTCAGGAGGTTGTGGATGATGTGGAAGAGACCATGAAAGAATCTGTCGCAATGCATAAGATCAGCGATGTGGAAGTTGCTTCTTATCTTTCCAGTGGTGTGGATTCCAGTTATCTCACCTATCTTGGGCAGGTAGACCGCACCTTTACGGTAGGCTTTGACGAGGGGAAATATAGCGAAATTCAGGACGCGAAAGAATTTGCAGCAAGTATTCATATGAAAAATGATGCGAAAGTGATCACGCCGGAGGAATATTGGGACAGGCTGTCTGACATTCAGTATTATATGGATGAGCCGGTGGCGGACCCGGCGGCGATTGCGTTGTACTTTTTGAGTGAAGAGGCTTCCAAAAAGGTGAAGGTGGTCTTGTCAGGCGAGGGTTCGGATGAACTTTTTGGCGGATACAATATCTACTGTGAGCCGTTGGAACATACCGGATTCAATAAAGTTCCGATGCCGATTCGTCGGGTACTTGGCTGGCTGGCTGAGCGATGTCTTCCGAGAGGAATGAAGGGACGGGGCTTTCTGATGCGCCATGGAAAGACGCTGGAAGAGCGGTATTTTGCGAATGCCACGAATATTTTTACGGAGCGTGAGGCGAATAAAATACTGAAGAAGGGTTGCAAGCCCGGGATTCAGAAAGTGACTCGTCCGTTGTATGATCGAGTGAAGGGAAAAGATCCAGTGACAAAGATGCAGTATGTGGATCTGCATCTCTGGTTGGTGCATGATATTCTGATGAAAGGGGATAAAATGGGAATGGCCAATTCCCTGGAAGTCAGAGTTCCGTTTTTGGATAAAAAAGTTATGGAGTTGGCGGAGACACTTCCGCAAAAATATAAAGTCCGTGCGCCGAGAACCAAGGTTGCATTGCGTGCCGCAGCGGACAGGGTGATTAGAAGTAAGACGGCGGAGAAGAAGAAATTGGGATTCCCGATTCCGATTCGTGTATGGTTGCGGGAAGAGCGGTATTATAATCGCGTCAAAGATATGTTTGCTTCCGATGCGGCGAAACAGTTTTTCCGTACAGATCTTCTGTTGAAGATGTTGGAGGATCATAAACTGGGGAAACAAACGAATGAAAAAACGGATAACAGCAGAAAGATCTGGACGATCTATATTTTCCTGGTATGGTATGATCGTTTCTTTGGACATGGGAAGCCAGTACATCCGTCTGTATCCCGTGAGACTGTTTGATCCGTATGGACAGGGGGAGATAGAGGGAGAAGAAAAACAGTTACCCATACCTGTATGTTTGAAACGCGCACAGAATGGAGGGAAGTATGAAAAGCAGAACGGTACAGCCAATTCGGCGTTCCAGTAAGGGGAGGAATCGGCCGCTGTATGAGAGAGAATCCGGTAAGAAGCGTGGTATTCGATATTTTGACTATAATCTTCTGATCGTCGTCATATTTTTAATGTGTTTTGGGTTAGTGATGCTTTATAGTACCAGCTCCTACAGCGCACAGGCGAAGTTTGGAAATAGTATGTATTATTTTTCCAAGCAGGCATTGATTAGTGCGATCTGTTTTGTGGGAATGTTGGTGGTGGCAAAGATAGATTACCATCTGTATGCGCCATTTTCAGTGGAGATTTTTTTGGCTTCCATGTTTTTGATGGCATTGGTCCGCTGGTCGCCTCTGGGAGTGGAGAGTTACGGCTCCAGAAGATGGATTCGGCTTCCAGGAAATATGACGCTCCAGCCCTCGGAAATGATGAAGGTGGCGGTTATTCTGTTGATTCCTTACATTTTATGTAAGATGGGAAATCAGATAACGACGGGAAAAGGATTTTTGAAAGTGACTGCGTGCGGTGTGCTGGCGGCGTGCAGTGTATTCTATCTGACAGACAATTTGAGTACGGCGGTCATTGTGCTGGCGATCACGATGTCCATGATTTTTGTGGTTCATCCCAAAACGGTTCCGTTTGTGGGGGCAGCCTTGGCTGGAATTGTAGTTTTCCTGATTGGGGCGCAAATTCTGATTGCAAATTTTGCAGACAGTGATAACTTTCGAATGCGCAGAATCTTGGCATGGCTCCAGCCAGGAGAATATGCTTCAGATGGGAATTATCAGGTGACACAGGCGTTATATGCGATTGGCTCCGGACAATTTTTCGGAAAGGGATTGGGAAACAGTACACAGAAAATGATTATCCCAGAAGTCCAAAATGACATGATCCTTTCGATTGTCTGTGAAGAGCTTGGTGTTTTTGGGGCCATCATCATTCTGGTACTTTTTGCAATTATGCTGTATCGTCTGATGTTTATTGCACAGAATGCGCCCGATATGTATGGGGCATTGGTGGCGACTGGAATTTTCGCGCATATTGCAGTACAAGTGATACTGAATATTGGAGTGGTGACAAAGGTACTTCCGACTACAGGAATTACATTACCATTTATCAGTTATGGCGGGACATCGGTCATGTTTTTGATGGTGGAAATGGGAATCGCACTTGGAATATCTACAAAAATTAAAATAATTGGAGAGTAAATAAAAAAGCTCTTTTCTTCTGCAAAAAAGTATGCTATGATGATGTAGTATTAAAAACTATATGTAATGGAAATGGAAGACATTTTTGTTGTACATAAAGACCATGTACTTCATATATAGTTGTCAGGAGGAAGAAAGAATGAGCTATAAAGTGATTGTGGACAGTTGCGGAGAATTGACAGAAGAAATGAAAGCCAGTGGCATCTTTGAGACTGCATCTTTGCAGCTTCAGGTGGATCAGCATATTATTACGGATGATGAAACGTTTGATCAGGCGTCCTTCCTGGAATTAGTATCCGCCAGTCCGGAATGTCCGAAATCTTCTTGCCCGTCTCCGGAAAGTTATATGAGTAAATATGAATGCGACGAGGAGCGCGTATACATTGTTACGTTGTCCGCAGAGCTGAGCGGTTCCTATAATAGCGCGGTTCTGGGCATGAATCTGTACAAAGAAGAACATGGAGAGAAAGAGATACATGTGTTTAATTCCTGCTCCGCTTCCGTAGGGGAGACATTGATCGCTATGAAGATACAGGAGTGCGAAGAGGCTGGAATGACCTTTCAGCAGGTGATTGAAGCAGTGGATGCGTATATTGCAAGTCAGAATACTTACTTTGTGCTGGAATCATTGGAGGCGCTTCGCAAAAACGGCAGGCTTACAGGAGTGAAAGCGTTGGTTGCCACGGCCTTGAATATCAAGCCGGTGATGGGTTCCACGCCGGAGGGGACCATCTGTCAGTTGGGTCAGGGACGTGGAATGAAAAAAGCACTTGCAAAAATGATTGATCAAGTAGCGCATAATGCAAAGAATGCGGAGCAGAAAATACTGGCCATTTCACACTGTAATTGTCCGAAAAGAGCAGAGGAAGTGCGCAATATGCTTTTAGATCGGCTTCCAGTAAAGGACAGTTTTGTGGTGGATACGAGAGGCGTAAGTTCACTGTATGCAAGTGATGGAGGAATCATTGTTGTAGTTTGAAGTAAGATGTGTTACACTATCTCTGTACAGTGTCGACGGAGTTTGGCAGTTTACAGACAGAGATGAAGGAGCTTTGGAATTATGAGTCAGGAAAAAGTGGATCGCTATAAAGCGGAAAAGGCAAATCGTAAGCAGATCATGAAAAAGCAGAAGATGATGAACATGGTACGGAAAGCGGTACTAGGTGTTCTCGCGCTTGCATTGGTTGGATGGCTTGGTTTTTCAGCATATGGCACTTATCAGGATGGTTTACCGAGAGATGTGGTGGAGATCAATTACGATTCGATTACCTCTTATTTGGATTCCTTATAAACTGGAGATAATTGAGGGACATTGTTCTATAACGATCGTTTGTTATAGGGCAGTGTCTTTCTTAATGTAGTGGAGAGGTACAAGAATATGCCGATGCAGTCATCAAAGAACAAACGAATGTTTTATCCCGATTTTATTCGGGTATTTTCCATGTTCTGTATATTGCTATATCATTTTCAAATAGAGTTTGTTTCATATACACGGGATTACCATGGGATAGCTATTTTTGGACCAGAGTTTCATGGAATCAATACGGGGCATATAGGGGTCTCCTTATTTTTTGTTTTGTCGGGTGCGTCTTTGACAATCTCATCAAAACCATTCTCCTGGAAAAGTTTTTATAAAAATCGGGCGTTGACAATATTTCCTACATATTACTTGGTATGGTTTGGCGCTTTTGTGTGTACTTTTTTTCTGATGCCGCAGAAGTTGGCCGAGATTGCTCCGTGGACGATTGTGCTGACATTTTTGGGGCTGGATGGTTATTTTTATGATATGATTCCAACATTTTATATGGTCGGCGAATGGTTTCTGGGATGTTTGCTTTTGATTTATCTGATTTATCCGTTTTTGAGAAAAGGGCTGGAGCGATTTCCACGAGGATTCTTTTGGCTGACGTTATTATTCTGGCTGCCAGGAATCGCGATATCTTCCGGTTTCCCGTTGCAGACAGATCATCTATTTTATTTGAGAATACCGGAGTTTCTTATGGGAATTTATCTGATGCGCAACTGGAAACGCGCAAGATGGTATCAAGGAGCGGTGGCTCTGGTTTTGCTGATCGTACTTTTGTCGGGGTGGATTCCGTTTGGGGTGTTTGAACTATTGCGTTATGCCGGGATTGGGATCAGTTTGTATATCATTCTGCGCGTTTTTGGAGAATGGGTGGGACGGCAGAGCGGCACATGGTTTCAGAAAAGTATTCATGCGTGGGCTTCTGTTTCGTTCGAGATATTTTTGCTGCATCATCTGCCGATTATGTGGATTGTGCGCATCTTCTTTTCCGGAAAACAAGTATCTATTTTGACAGCGGCGATTGTGTTTTTGGTTTGGATTTCGACGGTGTCGGTGGGAGCGTGGATATTGCATCGGATGATGCAGAACTTTATTTTTAGACGGAAATTATAATAATCAGCAAATTGCATAAAAGACTGTTGGACAGACTTTATAGTCTGTTCAACAGTCTTTTGTGCTGTTTGGACATCGGCCGTACAAACGAATTTTCTTCTAATGGCATGGTCAAAAATCATAGTTTTAAAATCGGTTGTGCAATATCACGAAAATCGAAAAACTAAAAAAATCACTTGAAAATGGAGTGAATGTGGTTTAAAATGGGAACAAGTGGTAAGAAGTGACACAAAGTGGGGAGAAAGTGGTGAGATAAAAACATCACTTTGCGAAAAGGTGTTCCGATGCTTTTAGGAGAGTATAGTCATGTAATTGATGAAAAGGGAAGATTGGTATTTCCGCAGAAGCTGCGCGATGGATTGGGAGAAAACATCGTGATCTGTAACGGGCTGGAAGGCTGTCTTTTTGTCTACTCACAGGAAGAATGGGCAAAGTTTGTTGCCGAACTGGAATCCTTACCACGTATGAACAAAGATGCCAGGGTATTTAAGCGATACTTTTTCGGCAGTGCATCTGAGGGGAAGCTTGATGGACATAGAAGAGTACTCATTCCACCATCGCTTCGGAAGGCAGCCAACTTGGAGAAAGATGTGGTTCTCGTGGGAGTGCAGGACCGCGTCGAGATATGGGACAAGGCTTGCTGGGAGGAGAGAAGCCAGATCAGCGAGGAAGATTTGGACGCAATTGCCGAACGTATGGAAGCGATTGGGATCCGAATATAATTTGGAATGCAATGCGCCTAGAATCAGATGGAGGATTTATGGCATTCGAGCACACTTCAGTATTACTTAATGAGACAGTAGATGGTCTGAATATTCGTCCAGACGGAATCTACGTAGATGCTACACTTGGCGGAGGCGGACATGCCTTTGCAGTCTGTAGTAGGCTTAACAGCAAGGGGAGATTTATAGGAATAGACCAGGACGCGGCTGCGATAGGGGCGGCAAGCGCCCGACTAAACGACTTCGGGGAGAAAGTAACAGTGATCAGGAGCAATTACTGTGAAATGAAGTCGAAGCTCCACGAGATAGGTGTTGACAGAGTCGATGGGATCGTGCTGGATCTGGGCGTATCTTCTTATCAATTGGATACGGCGGACCGAGGATTCTCCTATCGAATCGACGCTCCTTTGGATATGAGGATGGATCAGAGACAGGAGACGACGGCGAAAGATATTGTCAATAACTACTCAGAGATGGACCTTTTTCGCGTAATACGTGACTATGGAGAAGAACGTTTTGCGAAGAATATTGCGAAGCATGTCGTAGCGGAACGCGGAAAGGGTGCCATCGAAACGACAGGACAACTGGTGGAAATCATCAGACAGTCAATCCCAATGAAAATACAAAAGGTATCCGGTCATCCGGCCAAAAGGACATTTCAAGCGATACGAATTGAATTGAATCGTGAGCTGGATGTGTTGGAACATTCGTTGGACGACATGATTGAACTGTTAAATATAGGCGGAAGACTTTGTATTATTACGTTTCATTCATTGGAAGATCGCATTGTGAAGAACAGTTTCCGCAGAAATGAAAATCCATGTGTTTGTCCCAGTAATTTTCCGGTGTGTGTGTGTGGAAACGTATCCAAGGGGAGAGTGGTTACGAAGAAGCCGATATTGCCGGGGGAGGAGGAACTTTCAGAAAACAGTCGTTCGAAAAGTGCAAAGCTGCGAATCTTTGAAAGAACATAAGATAAAGCCTCAGGTTGGCTACCGGGGACGTAATTGAATGTAGAAGGGAAGAAAGGGGGTACGTTATGGCATCTAGGAGACATACTGCTTCATATGGACGAACGTATCACACGACACAAAACAGGCAATTTTATGTCCAGGGAAATACTGCTCTGCGTACGGCTCCTTCTATGGAGAGAAGGAGAAGGGAACAGCAGACAAGGCAGGTGAGTCAACAGGTCAGGAAGAATCGAAATCGGGTATTGCAGCTCAATCCTGCTTATGTTGTGTTCTTGACGTTAGCTGCGGTGATCGCGGTATTCGTTTGTATTCAATATCTTCAGTTGAAGTCAGAGCTTAAGCTCAAGTCTGAGGAGATCACAGAGTTGCAGGAAGAGCTTGCGGATCTGACAGAGCAGAATAATACGGCGTATAATGCGGCGGCCGATTCGATTAATATTGAGGAGATTCGTGAAAAAGCACTCAACGAACTTGGCATGATTTATCCTGTGGTGGGACAAGTGATTGAATATGATAGTCCTACCGGCGATTATGTAAAGCAATATGAGAAAATACCGGAGAACGGTGCGATTGCACAGTCTGCGGATGTTTCGAATTAGGAGAGAGAATGGCAAGAAGAAACAGATTTGAATTTTTAACAAGAAAGTTTTCAAAAAGAATGCAAAAGAAGCTGGCAATGTTGTTTATGGCAATTATGCTGGCTTTTACATTTTTTATCGGAAAAATTACATTTATTAATGCCTCCAATGGAGATCAATATACAAAAATTGTTTTGGATCAACAAGTATATGACAGTCGGGTCATTCCATTTAAACGGGGGGACATCGTAGATCGCAATGGCACAAAACTTGCAACCAGCGAGAGAGTCTATCATTTGATTCTGGACGTAAAAGTTCTTTTGGCAAAAAAAGACTGTATCGAACCGACGATTCATATATTGACTGAACGTTTCGGGGTGGAAGAATCTGAGATTCGAACAGCTCTGGAAGAGAAAGCCGACAGTAATTATGTGATACTGAAGAAAGGTCTGACTTATGAGCAGTCCAAGGAATTTGAGGAAATCACCAAGAATAAGGAGGAATATCCCGATATTACAGGAATCTGGCTGGAGGAAGATTACAGCAGGAAATATCCTTATAATAATCTGGCAAGTTCTGTGATCGGATTTTCCGGAAGCAGTAATGTGGGTGCCGGTGGAATAGAAAAAGCATACAATGGAATTTTGAATGGAACGGATGGAAGAGAATACGGATATCTGGATGGGGAATCTGCGGTGGAGCAGACCGTGAAGCTGGCAAAGAGCGGAAAAACCGTTGTGTCCACGATTGATGTATCTTTGCAGGGGATGGTTGAGGAATGTATTCAGGAATTTAACCAGACCTATGCGGGTGGGGTGCGTCCGGGAGAAGCGGGAAGCAAACATATTGGTGTGATTATAATGAATCCAAACACGGGAGAGATTCTTGCGATGGCGGACTCCCCGAATTATGATCTCAATCATCCGGAAGAACTTTCGGGCTATTACACAGAGGAACAGATTCAGGCAATGACGGCGGAAAACAAGGAGATGTTGCTGAATACATTGTGGCGCAATTTTTGTGTCAGCGATACCTTTGAGCCTGGTTCGACCATAAAGCCATTTACGGTAGCTGCAGGGTTGGAGACCGGCGCTATTTTGGGAGAAGAAAGTTATTACTGTGATGGGTCGCTCCATGTCGGTGATTATAATATTCACTGTCATCTGAGAACAGGGCATGGGACACA
The DNA here is from genome assembly GCA_022790755.1 of Hespellia sp. Classification (GTDB taxonomy): domain Bacteria; phylum Bacillota; class Clostridia; order Lachnospirales; family Lachnospiraceae; genus Mediterraneibacter_A. Next base: position 26,628 of record JAAVXR010000072.1, read on the forward strand.
GACGGTGGAAGATGGCGTGGCCAATTCCTGCAATGTGGCGATGATGCATATTGCGAGCGCGATTGGTGTCGAAAACTTTGTAAAATACCAGCATATATTTGGATTTGGGGAGTACACCGGAATTGATCTGCCCGCGGAAGCTTATACCGAGGAAGTCGTTTATACCGAAGATACCATGGGTATTACAGATCTGGCGACGAATTCGTTTGGGCAGGGATTCAATGTGACGATGCTGCAGTTAGCGACCGGGTTCTGTTCTCTGGTGAACGGGGGAAATTACTATGAACCTTATGTGGTAAAGCAGATTTTGGACGAGAACGGAAACGTGCTACAAAACAGAGAATCAATCCTGTTAAAAAAGACGATTTCTGAGGAGACGTCGGAAATGGTGAAGCAATATATGAAGGCCGTTGTGGACAGAGGAACCGGAACAAATGTGGCTATTCCTGGATATGAAATCGGAGGAAAAACGGGAACCGCAGAAAAAATCCCCAGGGGAGCGGGGACTTATGTTTTGTCCTTCATCGGATATGCGCCGCAGGAGAATCCGGAGGTCGTTGTATATGTAGTCATTGATGAGCCTAATGTAGGAGATCAGTCGCAAAGCCGTTATGTGACAGAGCTCTCACGAAAGATTATGGAAAAGGCATTTCCTTATCTCGGAATTACCATGATCGAAAATTATGAGCCGGAGGATACTGCACAGACAAATTCAGAAGATAATTATGATTATGAAGATTATGATACGGATTATGAGGACGATTATGCCAATGAATCTGGATATTATGAGGATGAGAACTATGAACCGGATTACGATGATTGGGCAGATACCGATTATATATACGATGATGAAGATTACGAATGAAATTGGATGAACAAAAAACAGTCTCAGGAATAACCTTGCAAAAGATGTAATAGATTATAAAAACATCCTTTGCAAGGGATTTTTGTGAGATGAAGAATAAAACTTATAATAAGAAGAAAATTCTGGTAGTATTTTTGTTTTGCTTCTTTATTATATTAGTGTTGATCGGCCGATTGGTGTATCTGATGATTTTCGATGCAGAATACTATCAGAAAAAAGCGGAAGATCTGCATGAGAGGGAGAGAGAAATCAAGGCTGCCAGAGGACTCATCGTAGACAGAAATGGAACGGTTCTGGCTGCCAACCGGGCTGTCTGTACCATATCGGTGATTCATAATCAGATTACAGATCCAGAGACGGTGATTCGGGTGTTGTCGGAAGAATTGGATATCGAGGAGTCCAGAGTCCGCGCCAGAGTGGAAAAAGTCTCTTCCATGGAGAAAGTGAAAACCAATGTAGATAAGGAGATTGGCGATCGAATCCGTGATTATGATCTGGATGGAGTTAAGGTGGATGAAGATTATAAGAGGTATTATCCTTATAATGAACTGGGATCAAAGGTACTGGGATTTACAGGTGGCGACAATCAGGGGATTATCGGTCTGGAGGTAAAATATGAAGAGGAACTGAAGGGAATAAATGGAACGATTCTGACTATGACCGATGCGAGAGGTGTAGAATTGGAAGGAGTCGCGGAGGACCGAATAGAGCCGGTCGCCGGAAATACGCTTCAAATCAGTATGGATTATAATATTCAGGCGTTTGCCCAGCAGGCGGCTCTGAAAGTATTGGAAGAAAAAGAAGCGGACAGCGTTTCCATATTGTTGATGAACCCGCAGAATGGGGAAATTCTTGCGATGGTGAATGTGCCGGAATTCAATTTGAACGAACCGTTTGAATTGAATACGGAGATGGCAGGACGGACAGTTTCTGATGAAGAAAAACAGGACCTTTTGAATCAGATGTGGCGTAATGGATGTATCAACGATACGTATGAACCGGGCTCTACATTCAAGGTGATTACAGCATCTGCCTGTCTGGAGGAAGGTGTGGTAAAATTAGAGGATACCTTTTCCTGTCCTGGATATCGAATTGTGGAAGATCGGAAAATACGCTGCCATAAAGTCGGTGGACATGGAGCGGAGACGTTTGTTCAAGGAATCCAGAATTCTTGCAATCCAGTGTTTATTGATATCGGCTTGCGGCTGGGATCTGATAAATTTTATGAATATTTCCGGCAGTTTGGGCTGCTTGGTATGACCGGGGTAGATCTTCCGGGGGAAGCAGGGACGATTATGCATAAAAAAGAAAATATCGGACTCGTAGAGTTGGCGACGATGTCTTTCGGTCAGTCTTTCCAGGTAACGCCGATGCAGATGGCAACGACGGTGAGTTCTCTGGTAAACGGAGGTCGTCGGGTGACTCCCCATTTTGGGGTTGCTGTGCTGGATCAAAAAGGCGAGGAAGTAAAGCGATTTCAATATGAGACAAAAGAGGGCATTGTGTCCGAAAAGACGTCAGCGACTATGCGCATGCTCCTTGAAAGTGTCGTCAGTGAAGGGTCGGGGAAAAATGCATACTTGGAGGGATATCATATCGGCGGAAAAACGGCGACTTCACAGACTCTTCCCAGAAGCGCACATAAATATATCTCTTCTTTTATTGGATTTGCACCCGCTGAAAATCCGCAGGTGTTGGGGATGGTAGTCATTCATAACCCACAGGGAATCTATTATGGCGGAACGATTGCCGCGCCGGTGTTAAGAGATATCTTTGATAATGTGCTGCCTTATCTTGGAATTGACAAGGACAAATCTTCGATGGCAGAAAATGCGGGGGAGAGTTGAAAAAGGATTTATTATAGGGTATACTTGAATGGGCAATTTGGAAGACAAGTAAGATAAAGAGGTGTATATATGAGTAATTCGATTGTGATGCCGGTGTTGATCTCGTTTGGATTGAGTCTGTTGATGGGACCGGTAGTCATACCATTTCTGAGAAAACTAAAGATGGGACAGACGGAACGGAAAGAAGGTGTGCAATCTCATCTGAAAAAGGCTGGAACGCCGACAATGGGTGGAGTAATTATCTTGGGAAGTATTGTGATCACGTCATTGTTTTATGTGCGCAGTTATCCCAAAATTATTCCGATTCTGTTTCTGACGCTTGGTTTTGGGTTGATCGGTTTTTTGGATGATTATCTGAAAGTTGTGATGAAACGGTCGGATGGGCTTTATCCAAAACAGAAGATGGCGCTGCAGATTGTGGTTACGGCAATTTTTGCTTACTATATAATGAAGATTGCGCATATTCCGCTTACAATGCTCATTCCATTTTCCGGTGGAATGTACTGGGATATTGGATGGCTTGCGGTTCCACTGTTGTTTGTCGCAGTAATCGGGACGGTGAATGGCACGAATTTTACGGATGGCCTGGATGGGCTTGCGTCGAGTGTCACGGTGCTGGTGGCTGTATTCTTTTCGGTGGTGGCAATCGGAACGAAAAGCGGGATTGAACCGATCACATGCACAGTGGTCGGCGCATTGATGGGATTTTTGCTGTTCAATGTATATCCGGCCAGTGTGTTTATGGGGGATACCGGTTCGCTGGCGCTTGGCGGTTTTGTGTCGGCGACGGCGTATATGATGCAGATGCCGCTGTTTATTTTGATTGTTGGTTTGATTTATGTCATTGAGGTTCTCTCTGTCATGATCCAAGTGACGTATTTTAAGAAAACAGGTGGAAAACGGTTTTTCAAGATGGCTCCGATTCATCATCATTTTGAATTGTGTGGATGGTCTGAGACGAGGGTGGTAGCTGTATTTTCTATAATTACGGCGCTCCTTTGTCTGATTGCGTTGATGGCCCTATAGAAAGCAGGAGAAAAATATGGAGATCAAAGGAAAAAATGTGTTGGTATTTGGTTCAGGAATCAGTGGGGTTGCAGCGAGTAGGCTCCTGTTTGAGAAAGGAGCCAATGTCGTATTATATGATGGGAATGAAAAGTTAGACGCAGAAAAGATTCAAAAGGAGATCGGCCGGGAGACGATTGTAATTTTGGGGAAATTTCCGGAAGAGCTTCTGGAGCGCACGGATTTGGTTGTGATGAGTCCCGGGGTGCCGATGGACCTGCCGATTGTGAAAAGTATGCAGGAGAAACGAATTCCGGTATGGGGCGAGGTAGAGCTGGCATATGTATGTGGGAAGGGGGATGTGTTTGCCATCACAGGTACGAATGGCAAGACAACGACGACAACGCTTCTCGGGGAGATTATGAAACAGTACAAAAAGAGCGTCTTTGTTGTCGGAAATATAGGCAATCCCTATACCGAGGCAGCGCTGACTATGTCTGAGGAATCTGTGGCAGTTGCCGAGATGAGCAGTTTTCAACTGGAAAGTATCCACACTTTTCGTCCAAAAGTAAGCGCTGTTCTGAATATTACGCCGGATCATTTGAATCGGCATCATACGATGGAGGCATATATCGCGGCGAAAGAGAACATTGCGATGAATCAGACGGCTGCGGACACTTGTGTGCTGAACTATGAGGATGACGTTTTGCGGGAATTGGGGGAAAAGACCCGAGCACATGTGTTGTATTTCAGCAGCAAGCATCGACTGGAGAAAGGAATTTTTCTGGAAGAAGGAAAGATTATTCTGAGACAGGAGGAAGAAGAGGTCCTCTGCCTGGTAGATGAATTACAGATATTAGGGGTACACAATTATGAAAATGTGATGGCAGCGGCAGCGATGGCCTATGCCTATGGTGTACCAGTTGCAGTGATACGCAAGGCGGTCAAGGCGTTCGCGGGAGTCGCACATCGGATTGAATTTGTTGCAGAAAAGCACGGCGTAGCATACTATAATGATTCGAAAGGAACGAATCCGGATGCCGCAATCAAAGGAATTCAGGCGATGAAGCGTCCTACGCTTCTGATCGGCGGAGGATATGATAAAGATTCCAGCTACGAAGAATGGATTGATGCATTTGATGGAAAAGTGAAGAAATTAGTCTTGTTAGGGGATACCAGAGAAAAGATCGCGGCGACAGCAAAGCGCAAAGGATTTCAGGAGTATCTACTGGTAGATACGTTTGAGGAAGCGGTAAAGACTTGTATCGAACTTGCATGTCCGGGCGATGCGGTATTATTGTCTCCGGCCTGCGCAAGCTGGGGAATGTTCCGCAATTATGAAGAACGCGGAGACAAATTCAAAGAACTGATCCAGACACTCGCCTGAGAAAACATTTCAGAACAGACAAACAGATAAAATTCGTCCGAGTGGGCGGAAGAATCAAAAATTTGTGTTGTCGGGAGTGAATGTTATTGGAATCGCCGAAAAAGAAGCGTCATTATGATTATACCCTGCTTGTAGTAGTGGTGATTCTTGCCGTTATTGGGTTGATTTTGTTGTACAGCACCAGTACATACAATGGTCAGGTGAAATTTCATGATTCTTTTTACTATCTGAAGAAACAAGGCTTTGCAACTTTGCTCGGATTTACAGGGATGCTGATTATAGCAAACATAGACTACCATAAATGGATACCGTTTGCCGTACCAGGTTATCTGGTGGCAGTTGTGTTGTCCGTTACGGTTTTGTTTATAGGAGATGAATACAATGGGTCTAAAAGATGGCTGTCTTTGGGCCCCTTTTCTTTTCAGCCGTCTGAATTTGCGAAGGTTGCGTTGATTCTGTTTCTGGCTTGGTTTGTGACAAAGAACGTCAAGAAAATGGGTGAGATTCGTATGTTGATGCTGACATTGCTGCCGGTGCTTCCGATTATAGGTCTGGTGGGAGCCAGCAATCTGAGCACAGCGATTATCATTCTGGGGATTGCAGGAGTGCTGATTTTTGTCGCCAGCCCCAAATATGCGCAGTTTATTTGGATGGGAGTGGCTGGTGTCGGATTCCTGGCGATTTTTCTTGCTTTAGAGAGCTATCGACTGGAGCGACTTGCTATCTGGAGAAATCCCGAACAGTATGAAAAGGGGTATCAGACACTGCAAGGCTTGTATGCGATTGGATCGGGAGGACTTTTTGGCAGAGGACTGGGAGAGAGTGTACAGAAATTGGGATTTTTGCCTGAGGCACAAAATGATATGATATTTTCTATCATCTGTGAGGAGCTCGGATTGTTTGGAGCTGGATTTCTGTTGATTTTGTTTTTGATCCTGATTTGGCGTTTTTTTGTCATAGCCACACACGCAAAGGATCTGTTTGGTGCATTGATCGCAACAGGAGCGATGGCTCATATGATGATTCAGGTGATTTTAAATATTGCGGTGGTGACAAACTCCATTCCAAATACAGGAATTACCTTGCCCTTTATCAGTTATGGGGGAACATCGGTGGTGTTTCTTCTATTTGAAATGGGACTTGTGCTCAGCGTCTCTAATCTGGTAGAATGGAAACAAGGAAAATAAGGAGGAGCAGGAATGAAACGGATGCCTGAGGATTACAATGTTCGAATGGAAGGAGAGCATCGAAAGAGGAAGCACAAAAAGAAACATTTTTTATTTTCATTTCTGATGCTGATCTTCGGGTGTGCCATCTTTATTCTTGCTTTTATTTTATTGTTTCATATACGGAAGATTGAAGTGAGCGGTAATCAATATTGTACGGCGGATGAGGTGGTCGGCTGGCTTCAGGAAGATAAATACGCCACGAATTCTTTATATGTCTGGATAAAGCATCATTATACGGATGTCGAACAGTTAACATTGGTGGAGGAATCCGAAGTGACTCTGAGGAATCCATGGACGATACGCGTGCGGGTGTATGAAAAGGAGATCATCGGATATCTGGAGGCTGGAAATCAAAATATCTATTTTGACAAAGACGGTGTTGTGGTTATGCTTTCCGATCAGGATATGTTGGAAGGAATTCTGAAAATAGAAGGAATCAATGTAGAACTGTCAAAAGTGGAAGCGCACAAGATACTGCCGGTTCAGGATAAAGAAGTGTTCTTGGCAGTTCTGGAGGTGACGCAGGAATTGCAGAAGAGTGAGTTGGTGCCAGATCAGATTCTGTTTGTCGAAAAGGATGTTACCCTTACATTTGGAAAAGTCACGGTATTACTTGGCAATGGGGAGCTCGGAGATAAGATCGCGCAGATACCACCAATTCTTGCGAAGCTTCAGGAGCAATATCCGGACGCCGCAGGAACCTTGCATTTGGAAAAGTACAGCAGGATAAATAGTGCAGTCAGTTTCATCCCGTCTTCCTGAATTTCTGGATAAACTGTTTGAGATGGGTAAAAAAATTCGAAAATAAGCAAAATTCTATTGATTATTTGATAAAAAAACTATATTATATACTTATGGTATTGTATCGTTCATTTAATAGGGATGTATGGTAATTAATAAGAACGACAAAGGAGGAAAGACTCTTGTTAGAAATCAAAACAAACGAATCAGAAGCAGCTGCACGGATTATCGTGGTTGGAGTTGGCGGTGGCGGCAATAATGCTGTGAACCGGATGATAGACGAACAGATTGCGGGTGTAGAATTCATAGCAATCAATACAGATAAACAGGCACTTCAGCTTTGTAAAGCACCGACATTGATGCAGATTGGTGAAAAGCTGACGAAAGGACTTGGTGCGGGAGCACAACCGGAAGTTGGTGAAAAGGCGGCGGAAGAAAGTTCAGAAGAAGTTTCCGCGGCACTGAAGGGTGCGGATATGGTATTTGTCACCTGTGGAATGGGTGGTGGAACCGGAACCGGCGCGACACCGGTTGTGGCGCGTATTGCAAAAGAGCAGGGAGCTCTGACAGTTGGTGTTGTCACGAAGCCTTTCCGTTTTGAATCCAGAACTCGTATGGATAATGCACTTTCCGGGATAGACAAGCTAAAAGAAAATGTAGATACGTTGATCGTCATTCCAAATGATAAGCTTTTGGAAGTAGTGGATAGAAGAACCACGATGCCGGAGGCTTTGAAGAAGGCCGATGAGGTATTGCAGCAGGGAATTCAGGGTATTACGGACTTGATCAATGTTCCGTCTCTGATTAACCTGGATTTTGCCGATGTGCAGACGGTTATGAAGGATAAAGGCATCGCACATATCGGTATTGGAGAGGGCAAGGGCGATGACAAGGCTCTGGAAGCTGTGAAGCAGGCGGTGGCGAGTCCGCTGCTTGAGACGACGATCACAGGTGCGTCTCACGTGATTATTAATATTTCCGGTGACATTACGTTGATGGATGCCTCCGATGCCGCTGAATTCGTTCAAGATCTGGCAGGGGAAAATGCCAATATTATATTTGGTGCAATGTATGATGATTCCAGAGCGGATGAGGCCAAGATCACGGTGATTGCCACAGGATTACATAATGTGGGTGGCAGTGCGTCGAAACTGAAAGCAAGATTGGAAGGACAGCAGAAGAAGGGCTCCATTTTGCCTCAGGGAGATATATTGACATCGCCGCGTAAAGTGGTCTCCACGATACCGACGACGGGATATGCAGATCGTGAGCGCAAAGCGACTTCGGATATTTCGGAGAGAATGCCGGGAGGAACGATTCCAACGCTTCAGCAACCGAGAACTCCTACCAGTAAGGTGAAGGAGCAGTCGATCAAGATTCCAGATTTCTTTAAGAAGTAGATATTACAATTCATTTAAGCATATATTTGGGACAGGCATTTTTGAAATGTCTGTCCTTTTTTGTCGAAATAAATTCTTTTTTCATCTCCAGTATCTGACAAATTGCGAAACCAAATTCTCCTATAATGAATCTCGTAGAACGACATACAGTTTTAAACTGTTACTTTAAACTTGAGTGCCAAATCGATTTAGTACCTAAGAGAAAGAAGGGGAGACATGTACTATGAGATTTACATAGACGTGCTATTTCTGGTAAATTTCATGATGGACACATTTCTGCTTTTGCTCGCAGGAAAGATTCTAAAATGTAAGGTTACATTTGGGCGAATCATTCTAGGGGCATTGGTGGGCGCCGGATTGTTTTGTGTTCTTCTTGTAATTCCAGTACCATCTCCCGTAATAAAAATTATATTGTCTCACATGGCGGTCAATTCATGTATGGTCGCCATTGCATTTCAAATTAAAAAATGGAAACTGTTTTTGAAAGCAATTCTGCTTTTGTATATATGCACATTTCTGATGGGAGGAATTCTGCAATGGCTCCATCCGTATGTCAGAACGGGAAGCGTTTTTTTTGCTGCCGCAGTACTTTCTTATTTTCTGATAAAAGGAATCTGGGCTTTTGTGACAGGATTGTTGACAGAACAACAGCAAATGTACAAAGTGATTCTGTATATGGGAAATCGAAAGTGTAATGTTACAGCCTGGATGGATACAGGAAATGGTTTGCGTGACCCACTGTCAGGGCAGCCGGTTCATATTCTGGCAAGGGCTTTGGCAGATACTCTTTTTGAAGATCAGAAGCTGGAAGGAATCCGCTATATTCCTTTTCGAACCATTCAGGGAGACGGAGTGATACCTGTGATCCGAATCGAAAAGATGTGTGTGTTCACCGGAAAGGAAAGTCGGGAAGAAGTATGGATAAAAGGTCCTGTCATCGGAATCAGCAAAGAATGCATCTTTGAGCAGGAAGAATACCAGATGCTTTTAAATCCAGAGATATTAGGAGGAATCTAAAATGATCATAAATGCAACGGTACCGCACCAGTTTCAGTTGAGAGTCATTTCTGGAGTTCGCAATTTACTTTTTGCGAGAAATAAAGAGATTCATTATATTGGAGGTTCTGATGTACTTCCAGCGCCTCTGGAAACGGAAGAGGAAGGCAGGATTATTACCTGGCTTGGTTCCCAAAGGGATCAGGAAGCAAAGAAAGTATTGATCGAACATAATCTGAGACTGGTTGTATACATAGCAAAAAAGTTTGATAACACGGGAGTCGGAGTAGAAGATTTGATTTCTATAGGTACGATAGGGCTGATCAAAGCAATCAATACCTTTAATCCACTGAAAAATATTAAGCTGGCAACTTACGCCTCCCGCTGCATTGAGAATGAAATATTGATGTATCTACGCAGAAATAATAAAACCAGAATGGAAGTATCCATTGATGAGCCCTTGAATGTAGACTGGGATGGGAATGAACTACTTTTGTCGGATATCCTTGGAACAGAGGAAGATACAATCTATAAGGATCTGGAAACAGAGGCGGAACGGAAATTGCTGATCAAGGCAATTAATAAGCTTTCGTCGCGAGAAAAGCTGATTGTGCAGATGCGTTTTGGGCTAAACGACCCGGATGGCGAGGAAAAAACGCAGAAAGAGGTGGCCGATGTACTTGGAATTTCTCAATCTTATATATCCAGGTTGGAGAAAAAGATTATGCAGAGATTGAAACGAGAGATGGTTCGATATGAATCGTAAGTAAAAATTGTATCTTTAAATAAAATGATTTTATAGATCAAGAAATACGAGGTATCCTTTTTCTAATAATTATTAGATAGGTAATTGCGAAACCAATAAACTTGCTGAATATTCTGACCATATGTTCTGTGAAAATCCATTTTGCGCCATGGAATCAAGACCATAGAAGACAGGAGGGTCGCTCCCCGAC
>JAAVXR010000073.1 GCA_022790755.1 Hespellia sp.
AACTTTCGACTCCTCTTGGGAAGCCTGAGTGCATTTAGGGCTTTATCCTGTTTCTGTCGAATCGCACTCTGTGGCGCTCCTTCCGTCTCTCCCAGCTCTTTCAATGTCTTCCCTTCTATGAACCTGCAGCGCAGTATCCTCCCCTGACCATCCGGCAGCGCATCCACTTCTTCCCATAACATCCGCTTCATGTTCTGGTGATCCAGATGACGAATACAATCCCCTTCCACATCTTCCCCGGAAGAAATGGTATCCAACAGATCAAGTCCCTCATCCTCACATGGTATTGGTGCGCTGAGGCTGCCTATTTGCCCCATTCTTTCATCTTCCCTGATAACATGAAGCTTTTCCTCACTGATACTTAAAACAGCGCACAGGGCCGCGTCTGAGGGTTCCACTCCATAATACGCTTGGTATTCTCTCACGGCTTTCCGATACTTCCTGATCCACTCTTTGGTATACACGGGAATCTTCACCACACCACAATAGTTGTCTATATACCGCCTCATAGCCTGCTTAATCCAAAATGCAGCATAATAGAGGAAGGGTATGCTTTGTTCTGGATCGTACTGCCGCACAGCCTCACACAGGCCCAAAAATCCTTCCTGCTGCAGGTCATCCATTTCGGCATATCCTCGATATTTCATAGCCAGCTTTGCAATAAATCCTTTGTTCTGTTTCCAAAGCAGCTCCATGTTCTCGGCTTCTTCTTCCCCAGCCTGAATTCGGATAACGATCTGTTCATTGGTCATTCTATCACCCACATATCCATTGTTTTGCTTCCTGGAATCCGGAAGCTTCCCACAGATAATAGATCAGAGGTCTAGTGTTTCTTTTCCTCCTGATCTTCTTATGGCTCTGATCGGCGCGTCGGACGGCTTCACAGGCGGTCACATCCATATAGCCTTCTTGATTTCTGTTCATTTGTCCCACCTTCCAAAAACACCCCAGATCATCCGTATGGAAAACCCAGGGTATTTTTATCATATTGTAACGGATTTACTTATGCTATCGGTGTATTCTTCTGGTAGTAAATCGCTTTCTTCTTATTCTCCAGGACGAACGCATCATATACGATACGCCCTTCTACCAACTGACCATTGATTCCCGGTGGATTGATGTGCGTGTTATAGCTTGCCAGCTTTTCCGGTGCAACGGTTGCACACGGATGACACACCATAAACCCGAAATTCTCTGGAAGTCTGGAGGCCGGTACTTTTAATACATCGGCTCCATCCAAATTGGAGACGACGCCTCGCAGCCGCAGATCATTGCCGATTTCTGTTTCCATCACGATATCCTTGCACTTCTTCATCAGAATGTAGGTATCTGGTGTCACGACAATGTATCGTCCTGTTTCAGGTACTTCCGAATTGTCCAATTCATTATTGGCTTTGATGATTTCATCATAGATATTTTCTGCTGTCAGTGTTACGGCCGCAGGGTTTGTTCCGGCTCCATTCACCATCTTTGCATACACATGTTTGTCTACTTCCGGAATCACTACCTCCCTCAATTGACGTGCAAGCGCTGTCGCTGCTTTCAATGTCTGTGCAGTTTCGTCTGCATCCAAGGTATCAATCGCAAAAGTGAATGAACGGTCTTTTGTCAATGTGAAATCCTCTGTCGTTGCATCAAGAGACTCCACCGCTCCATATCTGGACCAATTGGAGCCAGATGCGCCTGTACGCCCATAATCGTTCATGCTTCCCGTGCTGATTTTATATACCTTCACGGTATGCGCTCCGGTCCAGTCAAAATCTTGATTGGTCAGAAGCGACTTTTTGCTCTCTGTTGAGAACTGTTCGTCCACATAAGGGAGGAACTTTGTAACTAATTCTATCGCCATGTTATCTTATCCTTTCTGATGGTCCAGCCCCATCGCTTTGCGGATTGGATCAGACTGCATTTTATGCCCGCCCATTCTCGCTCCCCACGCTTTTCCAACTGGACCTTGTTTTAGATTCTTAATTGCTTCAATTGCTTGTTCGATCGACTTCTCATCACTGTATCTGAGGATATCCGCAAGGCTCGTTGGTAGGCCGGCGTCCAAGAGTTTCTCTCGGGCAGTGACACGCAGTTCCCGCTCTTCCAGACTCTTTTCTCCATCCGGTTCCGATTCCTTTGCAGCTTCCAATTTCCTACGTTCTCTTGCAAGACGATTCTTTACGATATCGTCCACTTCTTCCTGTGTGAAAGTCTTGTTGTTCTGTTCCTGGTTTTCGCCTGTGTTTTGCAGATCGTTTTGTGTCTGTGTTTCCAATGTCGTATTGTTTTCCATAACTATACCTCCTGTTTTACGTCCTGTAGACCTGTTTGCCGAGCTTATACTCGTTGATAAATTGAAAAAGAAAGAGATTTCAGCAAATAAAAAAGGCGCGGAAACAACTGGTGACAATCTGTCACTCCATGCTTCCCACGCCATAAGGCTTACACCGAAATACGCTCCAGTGCGGTACTTTATTATTCTATTTGCTGTATGATAATTATAACATACAGATTAATATTCATCAACCGCATTTTCTCATTTCCCGTACTTCACCCGTGGTTCGATGGATTTCCGCCTTAAAATACATCAACCATATTTTGAATTTTCTCGGGGTTCGCTCGCTGTTCGATTCATGCGCATCTTAAAATATATCAATTACTTTCTACATTTCCCGGAGTTCGATCGGGGTTCAACTTCTTTTTGAATAAAATACATCAATTTTTCTGAATCAATCTCCATATAGGCATTTCGGTATCTTCCTTTTTGGGTTCTGGATATCTTCCAGGATTTTACCAGTGGGAAGAGCTGCTGGATCACTCCGGCAAGCTCCTCTTCCGTGTTATATGAGATTTTTAGTTTTACACTCATGATTCGGTTCCATTCTGAAGTATGGAATCAATGACCAGAAATACCTTTTTGAGAAATCCTTCTGAGGTATCCGGCGCCGCCTTTAGTGTTTCTCGCTTCCACTCCTCATATTGCCAAGCCGGAAGTCTTCTACACGTAGCAGCCATTTCCAAGATCATGGGGATACATTCTATGTATAATTCTCTTTCTGTCATCACACAACGCCACCTTTCCGCACAAGATCCTTAAACTCCTTATTAGCTCTATTCATACCCGCTTCAATCTCAAACAACGCATTGCCGAGACTGTTCTCAGGTTCACCAGAAACTTCCACAACTTCCGATACATACATTTGAAGAATTCCGATCAGAGACTCCAAGCGTTCATATTTATAATGAATACAATCTAGTTCCAACAACAATTCGTTCATTTTCATAAGTTCCCTCTTTCCTTTCTGCTGGAAACCATGCTATTATGTAAATGGTTTTTCTGGCATGGTTCCAACTGTGCTGCCCTGTAGATATTCGCGTATCTATGGGGCTTTTTAATAATTAGAATCATCTAAACTCTGTTTGATACCGGAAGGCAACAGAGCAATATTTTGCATATGGTCATTTAACACTTTCAGCTCTGAAACCATTACAATGCTAATTGCCTCACTGCCTGACAACCCCCGGTAGTCTTCCATAAGCTCTTTTGCTGTATCCATACATTCATCTTCCAATTCTCCAAACAATTGCAGATTCATATTCGTTGGTTTTGTTTTTTGTTTACTCATATCTTTCCCTCCATTTTGATACTTTCTCTATAGAGAAACTTTTATTAGCTGAAATGTACGTAAAAACGTTGATTTTACGGGGTTTGTCCGTACTCTTCAATCTGATTAGTACGCAACATATATGAAAATTACATCAGTCCGTACTCTTCAAAATCACCGTACTTTTCATTTTGACAAGTACGTAAAAGCGTTGATTTTAAAGGATTTTTTCTGTACTTTTCACATTTAGAAGTTTGTCTATAGTGTTTAGTCTGTCTGCAAATCAAGTTCCTGCTGCACTGGTTCCGGTTCTTGTTCCTCTTCTTCATGTCCCGGAAGAATCCAAACGTTTTTTGGTGGAAACTCTTTCGTCTTTTTTGTAATGATTCCGAGTTCCTCTTTTGCTCTATACATTGCACTATCTGAAATCTTATTCGCCTTTGCCAGCTCATAAAGCTCTTTCGCAGGCCTATGTCCTTCTGGCATGTTATTTATAATGAGCAGCTTTGCTGCCTCTACTGCAGGCGCCGCTTTTGCTTTTTGTTTTCCCCGAATTGCGGTATAATCATCCATTGTCAATGAATTCTCCCCCAAGTAAACAATACCACCATTATCTGGATCAATTTCAAACAAAATAGTCTTTCCTCTCTTGGCAAGGCTCGACTTTTCATGAGACATAAATTTTATATCGTCCTCTCCAGGGACATTTCCTAAAGCAATATAACTTCTACACTTCCCCATGATGTCCGTCGATCCTAAAACCCTTGTAATAGCATCCCCTTTTTGATTCTTGTTAAAATGACAGATCAGGACCACTGCTGTGCCATACTTTTCCGCCAAGTCTACGATATGGCCGACTCTTTCATTCGTCTTATTTGGTGCATTCATATCTATATCGCTCCCTATGTACGCCTGGAAGGGATCAAATATCATCAATGCCGGACTTGCTTGCTTCATATAGTCCTCTATTTCAGGGCTGTCAAACATGAGCTGAGTTTTATTGTCCACCACAACAAAAACTCTGTCCATATCGGCGCCACACTCTCGCATTCGCTTTTTTATCGTGTCCCCGATTCCGTCCTCCGCAGTCAAATAAACCACATTTTGTGGAAGATTCCCTTCAAATGGCACGAGATTGAAAAACTGCTTCCCGTTGGTAACACACGCCGCCATATAACACAACAAATAGGTCTTTCCCACTCCTGGATAAGCAGCGCAAAGTGTCACCTTCCCTCGTGGAACATATGGACAATACAACCAGTTGACGGACTCCTCTTCAATGTCAGCCAAACATACAAGAGAGACCATCTCACGCGGTTTTTTTGCAGGTCTATATTTCCCATTATCGAACACGGCTACACAATCTTTTTCCTGACGTATCTCCTCCAGTCTTTCTTCTATCCTTTGAAGTTCCTCAGCATCAGAATCTCTTTTTTCCTCTGCAAAAGCTCCTCTTCTTCCAGGAGAAGATTCTTCCATTGTTCCGTTTCTCGCTCTTTCTTCCGTAATTCTTCACCTTCTTTCTTTTTGCTGAAATCTTGCTTTATGTACCATTCAGCCACCCTTTTCATTTCTTCATCGCGCTTCTGCTCATAGGCAGAAACAAACTGTTGATAATACTCCTCTGCCTTGCTGTATCCTAGAATTCTCAATCTGGCAATTGCTTCCTTGGAAAACCCTGGATATGATAATTCATAACTATACATTCTTTTAAAAAACTCCATCGACAAATGCATATCCGGCTTAATTAGTGCGAGAAATTCTTCTTTACTCGACGTGCGCACCATAGACTTTTTCCTCAAAATCCATCCCCATATGCTTGTACAACTTCCGACGATAGATAATAAAAGTATCGCTCTTATTTCCAGTTTTAGATTTTGGTATACATTCTCCAAAAGTCCAGATACCGAGACGGATACGCTCTCTCACTGCCTGTGGATTACAGCCTAAAATCTTTCCCGCTTCTTTTGCGGATATGGTTTCTCCTGAATTTCTCAATAGTTTCCTCCTTCCTTTGTGCAATGCTGCATAACCTTCTTTGCCCTCCCTGGCAATTACTTTTAGTTTTCAGTTTCAATAATTTCCGTTACATCCACGCCAAGCGCCTTTGCAATCTTGCCTGCCGCCTGTGGTGTAACTCGTTTCTGATTCAGGATCATACAGAAACGTTGTCTGCTGACATTTGCACGCTTAGCTGCTTCACCTATTGAAAGCCCACTATTTGCGAGTGCAATATCAAATTTAGTATCGTTGATCGTCATTGTCTCACCTCATTTCTTCGTTTATTTCGTTTTGTAATATTTCATTTCGCAATATTACAATAATATCATTTTGAAATAATGTCAAGTAATTATTGAAAAAAAAATTACATTTTGTTATTATTAACAATAAAGGGGGTGTATTATGTCCAATATATCCAAAAACCTAAGAAACGCTCGTACGGATGCTGGATATACGCAGAGTCAACTTGCGAAAGAGCTAGGAGTATCGCAAACAGCAATTGCATTGTGGGAAAATGGAACCCGCGAACCTAATTCAGACACCATAGAAAAGCTCGCTGATATATTTTCTACCAAACCGTCCTATCTTATGGGGTGGCAAGATGAAGAAGTGGAAATAGATTCGAAAATAGAACAAATTATAGAACGCATAGAAAACGAAGATTTGGAACAAGCAGAAGTTTCTAGGCTTGTTCAAAAGATGAGCGATTTAATGGATGAACAGCTTGATATTGAAAATAATATAAATGAACAAGATTCTAAATTTTATAAAAATCTTTCAGACAAATCTGTCTACTTTGATAGTGATGAATATTCAGAATCAGAACTGGAAGAAATAAGGGATTTTGCGGAATTTATTAAAAGTAAAAGAAAGATGAATAGCCAAGATATCGAAAAAGATGAGTAGAGAGGAAATTTCCGCTCTACTCGATCGGACACTGAACCCAATTTAGCAGAATGCAAGGAATAAAACACGAGGTAACGATTCGTTAGGTCAGCGCAGTTTTGCGCTCTCCTCAATCCGAACCCCGGCTGAATTTTCAGCCCGGCTATTTCGTCCGCCCTGTCCAATTTTGGACTCAACAACAGCACCATGACAATATAATATGCTTACCCAGGGAGCCGTTGAGGTGCTATGTCAACCGCCGGACGAAAGAAAGGGGGTTGGTGCTATGGTTACATACTACGATCTATTCACGTTTGTAATTATGCTTTGTTCTGTTATCGCCCTTGTATACACGATTTTCAGCAACAAAAAATAGCGCCCCTCGTCTGGTAAACTAAGGCGCTATTTTATAACACTTATTTGCCGGCGGTCAGGCTACATCTGACTAACGGCTCCCTTGTTAAGTATATTATATCAAATATACCGAATATGTCAAACCCTTTCATGCCCTCCCTGGCCGGAAGGAGTATAGACATTGGCCAAAAGAAAGAAATATCCAAAGTTGCCAAATGGTTATGGCTCAATTAAATATCTGGGAAAAGGCCGCCGCAATCCTTATGCCGTGCATCCACCAACTACAGAGTTTACTCTCGACGGAATCCCCGTGATCCCAAAAGCAATATGTTATGTGGATGATTGGATGAAAGGGTTTGCCGTTCTGACCGCCTACCATGCAGGTACTTATACCCCCGAATTGCTGCAGGAACTCTCTGAATTGCCTAATTCCGGAGATACAGCCATCATTCAGCGTATACTGACTGATTATTCCTCTATGAAGGGAATCACCCCGGGAGCCTCAGAAAAGACATTCAGAGAGGTATATGAGGATTTCTACCAGTATAAATTTGAACGGGATAAATCGAAAAGCTATTCTAAAGCTTCCCGCTATTCCATTCAGGCGGCTTATAAGAATTGCACCGAATTGCATGACCGGCCGTTTCGCTCTTTGCGGCATGATGATTTACAGAAAGTCGTGGACTGCTGCCCGCTGGGACATGGTAGTCTGGAGCTGATCGTAACGCTTTTGAATCAGATGTATGCATATGCTGACATTTACGATCTTTGTGACAAGGACTATTCTAAACACGTCAAGATCAACATACCAGACGATACGGAACATGGAAAAGCATTCACAGAAAAGGAACTAAAGACACTCTGGCAACATCAGGATAACAAAATTATAGAGTTTCTTCTCATCATGTGTTACTCTGGTTACCGGATCAGCGCATATAAAACCTTGGAAATCCACTTGAAAGAGCGGTATTTTCTTGGAGGCGTGAAGACGGCCTCAGGCAAAAACCGAATCGTACCGATACATTCTGCAATTCTGCCACTGGTAAAGCGTCGCATTCGCCAGAACGGAACTATTCTTGTAGAATCCACCGGTACATTTCGCAAAGATATGTACATCACACTGGAAACAATCGGAATCAAACACCACACGCCGCACGATTGCCGTCATACATTTTCTGCTTTATGTGAAAAATATGAAGTAAATGAAAACGATCGAAAACGGATGCTCGGGCATTCTTTCGGGGAAGATATCACCAATAAAGTATATGGACACCGGGAAATTGAAGACCTCAGAAGAGAGATTGAGAAGATAAAAGTTTGTTACTAATTTGTTACTAACCGAACCATTTTAATATTTTGAAAAGCAATTAAAACATATATTAGAAGTCGCTGTATCCGGCATTTTTCAAGGGGTTCAGCGACTTTTGCTTTTATTTCTTGCATAACCTGAACAATGTTTTGATTTAAAATATTCTTAATATTGGAGTACGGGACTTCGACGGCATCAAATCTTAATTAAATAGTCTTTCCTTATCAATCATTGACAGATACATAAAACCTGTTATTTTCATTTTAAATATGTTATAGTGGTTTAAAGGGAGCTGAAGGGGCGATTACGTCAGCCGCCGGACGAAAGAAAGGGGGCTGGTGCTATGGTTACATACAGTGACATGTTCACATTCGTAATTATGCTTTGCGCCGTTATAACTCTTGTTATCAACATCAAACGCTAAAAGTAGCGCCCTCGTCCTGGTAAGATAAGGCGCTACTTCATGTAACAAATTATTTTCCGGCGGCTAGGTGTACTCTAGCTTTCGGCTCTCTTGTTAAGTATATTATACCAAATATGCCGGATATGTCAAACCCTTTCATGACTGACCGTTTCGCTCTTTGCGGCATGATGCTATACAGAAAAACGTAGCCTACTATCCGCTGGAGACATTCTTTCGGTGAAGATATCCCCAATAAAGTGGTTTCGGTTCAAAATATTTATAATTTCATAATAAAAATTCGTTTTCTTTCATATTTTCAACATAGTTTGGACACATTTGCCCTTTATACTAAACGTCAGATAGTTGAACAAACAACTATCTCCCCCTCATAAAATGGCATTCGAAAATTGCTTTGGATGTCGCATTTTACTCTCATTCCTTTAGAATAATAAAACAACAACGAAAACCCCCGCAGAAATGTGGGGGTTTTCGTTAAAATAATGCTTCTTTATCGAACCCGGATCGTATTTCCCGCATAAATCTGATTCGGATTAGATATCCCGTTTAACCGCTGCAGGGTAGAAACCGTTGTTCCAAACTGCACAGCAATTTCCGAAAGAGTATCACCTGGCTGAATCGTATAAAACTGTGCCGAGGACGAATTATTTTCCGGAACCCGGATCGTCTGCCCCGCATAGATCACATTCGGATTGGAAATACTATTCAAAGTGGCCAACGTCTGATAAGTCGTACCATAACGCGCTGCAATACCCGAAAGAGTATCGCCTGGCTGAATAACATAGGTAATATAATCTTCATCTGGAGTTGGTTCTGGCTCCGGCGTTGGTTTCCCATCCAGATGATTCAGTCCCGCATTGCGGATGATCACCGGATAATTCTCAAAACCAAGATCGAGATCTACGGCACCGGATATCCCCGGAATACTACCGTTGTTCGAATACTGCCAGATTCCACAAGCGGTCCCATCAAATTGGCTCGTATACCGAGCATACCACAATGCATATTTATCTCTCAAAGAATCTTCCAGATAATTCGTCAGGAAATTCCGATTTGCATAGAACATTGTATAATAACCAAGCTCCTCCATACGATCACAAAATGCCGATACAATACTTGATGCAAGTGAACGTCCCATATTTACACCATTGGATTCTGCATAATCCAGCGTTGCCTGTTCAATATCATAGGCAACCGGATATTCCAATCGAAAGTTTTCTATCGTTTTCGCACAAAAATTTGCCTCACGAACCGCCTGCTCTGGATTTAATGCATAACATACCCAATATACGCCTATTGGAATTCCTATACGATTACATTCTTCCGCGTTTTGCCGAAAAGTCTCATCCACAGAATTATATCCATATCCAGCCCGCACCATAGCGAAACGAATTCCTGACTCTTTTACTAATTCCCAATCTATATTTCCCTGAAATTTACTGACATCAATACCTTCTACACTCATATAAGCTCCTTCTTTGATAAAGTATTCCCAAATGAAACACTTTACCAATTCCTTAACCCATCGCTTTATTATATGCCCGGAAAGTAAACTCGGTGCACATTGATTTCTGGAAGAACAACAGCCAATTTAAGAATTTCATAATATTTTTTCGATTTCTTTCATAAAATCAACATATTTTAGACACATTTGCACAGTATACTAAGGTCAGATAGTTGATAAACAACTATCTCCCCCCTCATAAAGTAGACGCAATCGGGGGAACCCGGTTGCCACACTTTACTCTCATTCCTTTAGATAACTATAAAAACGACGAAAACCCGCAAACCGAAAGGTGAGCGGGTTTTCGCTGTCTATTTATATTCGACTATAATGCCAATGGAAGTATCACCTCTACCTGAAACTCCCCATTTTCACTCTGACAAGTACAACTCCCCTCGTGAAGCTGTACCATCTTTTTCACACTCTTGAGTCCAACTTGATTACTGGAGACTTTCGATAATTCCTGCTTTATCGCATTAGAAAGTTTTATCCGTAGTTTCCTGTCACAAATTTCCAATCCCAGCAATACTGCACGCTTTTTATCCCCATATTTCAGAACATTAGAAAACAAATTATTAAATATTCGCTTCAACATACTCTCATCTCCATACAACGTGCCTTCTTTCGGGAAATCCGGAACCGTTGTACAAAAACCGGCCAGACGAATAAATTCCAGATTATCCAACAGACATTCATTTACAAAAAGAAGTGGAAGCTCATGAAAAGTCGGCGACTCTTCTATCTCATAGACAAGCGCATATTCGAACATCCGATCTGTCAATTCCTTGATATCCTTCGCTTTCCGCAGACAGCGTTCCAGATAATCAACTTCAATCGTTTCGTCCTCCTCCAGCTTACGGATATGTTGCTCGGAAGATCTATCCTCCGGGATGTGCTTCGAGTCCTTCTTCGCATGTAATTTCAGAACTTCGAGATATCCATTCAAAATCGTAAGCGGCGTGCGCAGATCGTGGGATATCGCTGTAATCAAATCTTGATTCGCCTGCCTGGTCTCTGCTTCCTGCTGCATATATTCTGACAAGGACAATCGAAGCTGATCCAGTTCCTGTGCAAGATATCCAATTTCGTCCGTCCCCATCGCTGGAACCGGATGTGTCAAATCTCCGGACGCCATCAGCGACATTTCCTGATGAATGGCGAGAATCCCCTTCATCCTAGAGTTTATATACCACAGAACGGATGCCAGAAAAAGCCCGATACAAAGTATGGCCGAACCCACCACATACGGAACTACAAACCTGACTGGATGGTAATCTGTGACATAGAATTGCGC
This sequence comes from Hespellia sp., assembly GCA_022790755.1. Lineage (GTDB taxonomy): Bacteria > Bacillota > Clostridia > Lachnospirales > Lachnospiraceae > Mediterraneibacter_A. The sequence continues at coordinate 11,362 of JAAVXR010000073.1, forward strand.
AGATCCATTTCGAAATACTGTCGGATAAAATTCTGTCTTGTTATCTATTGTATGATACTCGATATAATCCATCGCCAGCCCCTCGATCGAGTTATAACGGTATTCCCAGTTCCATACCTTCGCCGCATGACTGGCGCGATAATACCCATCCGGTCCATAAAACCCAATCGCAGTGTATTCGTCACAAAGTGCGAATAGTGGTTCCAACGCCTCTCTTGCCTTCGTATCCTCCTCAGATTCCGGCAGCTCATATTGATAGGTCTCCCGCTGAATCTGCCTCACGAGCTCTTCACGTTCCCAATGAAACGGTGCGTGAGGCGCGACAAACTCCCAGGCATCCCAGATATGAATCATGAGAAAAACAAATAAAAGACCGGCAAGAATGCCGGAAACCAAAAGCAAGACAAGAAGCCTTGTACGGATCCTCGATCTTTTCCTCTTATTCACAGCGATACCCCTTTCCCCATACCGTCTTAATCATAAGCGGCTTCTGCGGATCTTTCTCGATCTTTTTCCGAAGATTTCGAATATGCACCATGACCGTATTTGCAGCGCCATAATAATACGCTTCTTTCCAAACCGATTCATAGATATGTTCCGCGGAAAAAATCTGTCTTCGGTGCATTGCAAGCAATATCAGTACCTCGTACTCTGTGTCTGTAAGTTCCACTGACTTGCCGTCCACCTCCACCGTCGAGGTATCTATATGAATCGTCAGATTCCGAATACGCAGGATATCGTTATCCGTCCGCGACGACTCTTCCTGCTCTGCAAATGATTTCCCCTGATAGACCCGATACCTCCTGATCAATGCCTTCACACGCCCCACCAACTCACTGTAGGAAAACGGTTTGGCCAGATAATCATCTCCTCCACTGGAAAAACCCAGCATTTTATCGCCCTCCCCAGTACGCGCACTCAAAAACAATATCGGAGCATTCGATCGCTCCCGAATCTTACCGCAAGTCTGGTAGCCGTTCAAATTAGGCATCATAATATCCAGAATCACCAAATCAAAAGCCGAAGATTCCACAGCTTCCACCGCAGCCACACCATCTTCCGCCTCTGTCACTGTAAACCCCTCCGCACTCAACAGAATCTGTATGATTTCCCGAATTTCAGGATTGTCATCCACGACCAAAATTTGTGCATTTTGTTCCATCTCTCAGCAACTCCTCAATTATTCCTTCTGAAAATATCTTTTCTGGAAATTATAGCATATTCCTTCTTTATATGAAAAAAACTTAAGAATTCTTCAGATTCTCTTTTCTATTCATAATAATATTTTTAAATTATTTCAAATTTTCTTTTGCTGTAAGTTAAGAAATTTTATGTATAAAAAATACTAGAACTCGAACGCTAAGAAAAAGGAGGAACCTTATGAACAAATTTTGGATGAAACGACAGCAATGGAAATATCCTCTGATTCTATTTCTTATTTTTATATCCGTAATTGGTCTGAGTCTCCCAAAAGGGGCTCTGTATGGTTCTACCACAGACTGGTACTCACAACACGCAGCCCTGGCCGAAACTATCCGAACCGCCTGTCTAGAACAAAAGACATTACTTCCGAAATATCTAGATCTCGGAGGCGGCAGCAACGGATTCCTGTTTTCTTACTATGGATATCTGCGGCCAGATATTGTACTTGGATGTCTTTTTCCGCAAGTTCCCATGCAGTATTTTGTGATGGGATATATGTTGATCGGATATTTTGTATCCGTACTTCTTTTCTATCGACTGCTTCTGGCTGAAAAAATGCCAAATTTTCAGGCATTCCTTGGAAGCGCACTTTTTCTGCTCTCCACTTGTTTTTTCCAGACGCACAGGCAAGTTATGTTTATCAATTATATGCCATTTCTGATTGCAGCCTTTCTTCTGATAAAAAAGAAAAAATATTGTTGGATTCCCTTGTTGCTAAGTCTGATCTATTGCAATAGTTTTTATTATGCAATTGCAGTTCTTGCCTCCATTGGCTGGTATTGGTACCGGGAAGAGGGGATTGCATTTTTCAAACATTATATCAAATCAACCCTATTGTCGATCGGGATGACGGCTGCATTACTCATTCCCACCGGATTGGTAATTTTAGAACATAAACGGTCCGGCACCGGCCCGGAGGGAATTTTTGCCTTCCATTGGGATTTTGCTTCCCTTCTGTATTCACCTTATGGAATGGGGCTTACCGCTATATGCCTGTACACGTTGTTTCTTGGCCTAAGTTCCAAACGGTATCGCGTGGATAGTCTTTTCTATCTGTTCCTCACAGGAAGCGGGCTTGCCGCCTACGTTCTCAACGGCTTTCTCTATGCCAGAAGTAAGATTCTGATCCCGTTTGTACCGCTGTTTTTACTGCATTGCGTACGGATTTTCCGAGAATTACAGACCAAGAAACTTACCTGGCGTTTCTGGCCATTTCTGCCACTTCTTGGAGTCTTGGCGTGTTATCGAAAGTCGGAGCTGTTCCTTGTTCTGATTGCAGATTGTCTCATTATATTTTTTGTTCTCTTGGTAAACAAATATTTTCCGCAACGAAACATCGCCTTGCTCATCTTACTAATTCTACCTGCTTGTGCCTTTTTGAAAACGGCAGACACGGAAAAATATGTGAGTCTTGCTCAGGTAGAAGACATTGGAGTGGAGACATCCTTTCATCGAAATACTGGTCTTGCTCAGGTATATGCGAAAGAATCTTCGCCGATATCGGTCAAAACCTCCAAGTTCAGCCTAGCCCTTCAAAACGACCTCTATCGTTTCGATAGCATCTACGAACCACTCTCGACCGGCAATCGGGATGCATCCTCTAATCGAAAGAAAAGCACGATGTACTCCTCCATAACTGATGAGTCTTATCGGCAAGTCTACTATGATTTACTAATGACGCCGATTCAGATTAACAATCGAATCGCCTTGCTCGCCGCCGACAATCCGTTCCTTTTGTATTTTATGGGAGTCCGCTATCTGGAAACCTCCTCCGAACACATTCCAGACGGATATCGTATCCTAAAACGGGAAGGAAATCGTGTCATTGCAGAAAATGAAAATGTGCTTCCCCTCGCCTAACTTACGAAAAATGCGATCGAGGAAACAGATTTTGAAAAACTAGACGCCTATGCGAAATTAGAGACATTGATGCAGACAACCGTAATCGACTCCAAAACCGACGTTCCTGATACTGCGCCCGCTTCTGTTGCAACCCTGCATACACCTGCAAAAAAGGACGCTGCCATAGCGGAAAAACATAAATCACAGATTCAAGAATATGAACCACAATTTCAAACCTGTAATCTTCCGGATGGACTCGTGATAGAAAAGTTAGCGCCCGACAGCTATGAAGTCACTGCAGACCAGCGCTATCAGTTCACACTGAACTTTACACAGAGTATCACCGACCAAATCCTCCTGCTATCCTTTGAGGTAGAAAGCCTGGATGGAAACCCTGTGGTTATTGAAATGGACCAAATTCGCAATAAACTTTCCGGGAAAACCGCACCCTATCCCAATGAAAACCATCAGTTTCATTATCAGTTTTCCACAACGGATCGCGCGGAGGACTCCGGTCTTCAGATTTCCCTTTCCAAAGGGAAATACCGCATTTCCCGAATCCAATGGCACGTGTGTCCAAAAAATCTATTGCAGAGCAAAGAAATAACAAAAGTATCCACACTCCCCACCTCCGCAGATGAGATTTTTTCCTGCACAGCTCAAGCAGATACCGATGCGTATTTTATAACCTCTATCCCCAGACAACACGGGATGAAACTATGGGTTGACGGCAAAAAAGTTCCCATGTTGACCGTCAACAAAGCATTCTGTGGTGCGATTGTACCAGAAGGACGACATGCCATCCGCATCACATTTACCCCACCTGGCCTATATTGGGGATATACGATCAGTCTTCTGTCAGTCCTCGCCTTTCTTTTCAGCATTCGTCGACGCCTTGCATTTTCACTCGCTCGATGCTAAAATAAAACCGCTAAACCTACATGCCGCCCAATGGCGGCGAACCTTCATAAATAAATTTGGCTCGACGAGGAGAGGTAACATGAAGCAAAGCTCGAAGATGATTGCACGCTTGACACCAATACTTTCTTTATTTATATGTGTACTTTTTATTGTTTGTAGTGTCAGCGGGTTTCGCTTTTTGAAAAATCCTTTTACAAAGACCAGATCAAGGCCCGCAATCACCACCGCACCGTTTATGCCGATAAAGCAGTCAGAAACGGCCGCCAGATCTGCACTCACAGAATGTGTTCCACAAAAGATAGATTTTAAAGCATGGCAAAACGTCAATCCAGACGTTTATGCCTACATCGAAATTCCAGGCACCACGATCTCTTATCCTGTCTTGCAGAGTTCCACGCAGGAAGAAGATTATTACCTGAATACCACCGTTGAAAAGAAGGCTGGACTGCCGGGTTCCATTTACACCCGCATGATAAATGATCGAAATTTCACCGATCCCAACACCATTATTTACGGGCACGACATGGCAGACGGTTCTTATTTCGGAAGCCTGAAAGCTTACGTTGACCGTTCCTTTTTTGACAGTCACCGAGACATTTATATATATCTGCCAAACTGGCAGTTACATTATCAAGTGATTGCAGAAGTGGTCTATGATGATCGGTATATTCCCATGCTCTATGATTTCAAAAGCGCGGATTCTGTAATCCCCTATATGCAGGATCTACAGAATATCCAGGAACCGGAGAATCAGTTTGCAGCGGATATCTCTGTGACCACCGGCGACAAATTGATTACGCTGTGTACCTGTATCGGAAATAGAGAAAATAATCGTCGATTAATCGTTGCAAAGTTAATGGACAAAAAATTAGCCAGATGAGACTTGTATCACCCGCAAGTCTCATCTGACTTTTTTTGTATTTGATCTTCCAAATCTGTCCAAATCTCACTATACCTGTCAATCTTCAAGATGACATTCTCTCTTCTATCCAATGATACAGGTCCTCATAGACCCTGTCACGATCCGTCTCATTAATCAATTCATGCCGATCTCCCGGGTATAACTGCAAGGTTACATCCCGCAATCCGGCGCGCTTATATTTCTCAAATACCTTGCGGACACCCTTTCCGAAATCTCCCACCGGATCATCACTTCCTGCCGCCATTAACACCGGAAGATTCTTGGGAATCATAAAAATCGCTTCTTTTCGTTTGATCTTCTGCATTCCCAGCATCATATTATAATAAGCATTGACCGTAAAAGTAAACGAACACAACGGATCTTTTACATATTCCTCCAGCTTCCGCATATCACTTGTCACCCAGTCTGCGCGGGTTTTCGCTGGTTTAAATTTCTTGTTGTATGCTCCAATGGCCATTTTATCCACGAGCTTACTGCGATAATGCCAGCCTCGCAGAAGCGCTAGAAAACGACACAAGCCTCTCCCAAGCCGCAATGTTCCATTCGTGTGATCTGCCGTAACCCCAAGCAGAATCACCCCCTGCAGCCCATTTCCATACAGTTGCATATATTGCCGGGACAACGCGGACCCCATACTATGTCCTAACAGAAAATAGGGCACATCCGAATACTTTTGGGAAGTTCTCTGCCGCAACATATGCATATCACCGATCAGACAGGTATTCCCATACCGATCACTGAAGTAACCATATTCCGACTTACTTTGAATGGACTTCCCGTGTCCCAGGTGATCATTTCCTACCACATAAATGCCTTTCTCACACAGGAACTTCGCAAAGTCATCATATCGGTCGATATACTCTACCATGCCATGGCACAGTTGCACAACCGCTTTTACCTCGCCTTCTGGTTTCCATTCAATTGTATGAATCTCCGTATTTCCATCTTTGGAGGGATAATAAAATTCATCTTTTTTCATGACATAACGAGCCTCTTCATCTGTCTTCTAATTTCACATATTCCCTATATTCTGCAAGCGGCTTATAAGCCGGACGAATGATCTTATCGACGTTCTTCAACTCCTCCAGACGGTGCGCGCTCCAACCAACGATACGAGCCGTCGCAAAGATCGGTGTGTAAAGCTGCTGCGGCAAATTCAGCATGCTATATACCAAACCACTGTAGAAGTCCACGTTTGCATTTACCCCTTTATACATTTTACGCTTCTTTGCAATCACTTCCGGCGCCTTACGCTCTACCATCTCATACAGTGCGTATTCCTTTTCGTATCCTTTCTCTTTGGCCAGCCGCTTTACAAACTTTTTGAAAATATCTGCACGCGGATCGGAGATAGAATAGATTGCATGACCCATCCCGTAGATCAGCCCCTTCCGATCAAACACCTGCTTATCGAGCAATGCATTCAGGTATCTGCACACCTCGTCTTCGTCCTCCCAGTCTTTGACTGCCACCTTCATATCCTCGAACATCTGCGTCACCTTAATATTGGCACCGCCGTGCTTTGGTCCTTTCAGAGAAGCCATAGCCGCTGAAATCGTAGAATATGTATCCGTCCCGGAAGACGTCACCACGTGCGTCGTAAATGTAGAATTATTTCCACCGCCATGGTCCATGTGAAGCACCAGAGCCATATCTAGAATCTGCGCCTCCAGCTTCGTATACTTCTGATTCTCCCTGAGCATCATCAAAATGTTTTCTGCGGTAGATTTCTCCGGCGTCGGTGCATATATGTACAGATCCTGTCCTTTTCGGTAATTATATGCGTGATAACCATAAACCATCAGCATTGGAAACTGGCTGATCAGATTCAAGCACTGTCGAAGCACATTTGGAATCGAAGTGTCATCCGCCTTTTCATCATAGGAGTACAGATTCAAAATATATCGTGAAATATTATTCATCATATCTCGACTGGTAGCTTTCATAATGACATCGCGCACAAATGTCGGCGGCAGTGAACGCCGTTCTGAGAGCATCTCGTTAAATTCTTTTAGCTGCGCTTCTGTGGGGAGTTCCCCAAACAAGAGTAAATATGCCGTCTCCTCAAAGCCCGGATGTTTGGACGCCAAGAATCCCTTCACCAGATCCTTGATATTGTATCCGCGATAGTACAGATTCCCTTCACAAGGAACCTCCTTCCCATTCACGACCTTCTTCGCGCAAACATCAGAAATATTGGTGAGTCCCGCAAGCACACCTTTTCCATTCAGATCCCGGAGTCCCCTGTTCACTTCGTATTTGATAAATAATTCCTTATCTATCTCATTATTTTTCTCGCAAAGCGCCGCCAGTTCCTGAATCTTTGGCGTATTCTCAAACAAAATTCTTTCTCTTGATTCTGCCATATATGCTCTCTCTTCCTCACCGTACTTTATTCATTCATTTCAGCCTGATTGTATTATTATACTAAAAAATACTGTTTTATACAACTTGTCAAGTATTAAATCTTTATGAATAGCTCTCATTTCCAGCTTTCCCCTCAGAAATCCGCGACAAATAGTTGCTTAACAATGCAAATTCTTCCAACGAGAGCGTCTCTCCCCGCACGGATTCTCCCCGCCCAAGCGCTGCCACAGCCTGCTCAAGTACATCTTTATCAAAATCCAGTTCTGCAGAATTTTTCAACCCATTTACCAGCGTCTTTCGCCTCTGATTAAAAGAAGCCCGGATAATCCGAAACAGAAGTGATTCGTCTTCCACTTGTACCAAAGGTCTATCGTGTCGCGTCAAACGGATGACCGCCGATCCCACTTTCGGCCTGGGCATAAAACAATTCGGCGGGACATTCGCCACAATATATGGCTTCGCATAGTACTGCACCGCCAAAGACAAAGCTCCATAGTCCTTGGTCCCCGGCCCCGTCTGCATCCGTTCTGCCACTTCCTTCTGTACCATCACCGTAATGCTTTCTATTGGCACATGCTTTTCAAACAATCCCATGATAATTGGCGTTGTGATATAGTATGGCAGATTTGCCACAACTTTGATCGGGCGTCCGGCATTCTTCTCCTCTACCAACCGTGTGAGATCCACTTTCAACACATCCGCATGAATAATTTCCACGTTATCAAATCCCTCCAGCGTATCCTCCAACACAGGAATCAACGCCGAATCAACCTCGATCGCAACAACCTTTCCCGCTGCACAGGCCAGGTACTGTGTCATCGTACCGATCCCCGGGCCGATCTCCAGCACCATATCCTCTTCCGTAATCTGTGCGGAAGCTATAATTTTGTCCAGCACATGCGTGTCGATCAGAAAATTCTGTCCGTATTTCTTTTGAAAATTAAAATGATACTTCTGGAGCACCGCAATCGTATTCTGCGGATTTCCAAGCGTCGGCTTCTTCATAGACTACATATCTCCCTATCCTCATCTTCTACATTAGGATTCGGATGCCAAAAGGTATTTTCTCAAAGCTCACTTCTCAGCTCTCTTTCAGACAATCCCATAAATGCTTTTTGCATTTTCCGTTGTCACCCGCTCCACTTCCTCCTCTGTCACATCTTTCAGCTTGGCAATAGCCTGTACTACATATCTCAGATTCAGAGAGGAGTTTCTTTTTCCACGGTTGGGTTCCGGTGCCAGATAAGGACTGTCCGTCTCCAGCACAATATTTTGCAGCGGCACCGCTTGTACCGTCTCCTTCAATTTCCTTGCGTTCTTAAAGGTAACGACACCTCCAATCCCAAGCAGATATCCCATCTTCACATATTCCTTCGCCATCTCAACCGAATAAGAGTAGCAGTGAATAATCGCTTTCATACCTTTTCCATACTGCCTCATTATCTCCATCGTGTCCGCGGCCGCATCCCGACTGTGGATATTCACCGGCATGTTCCATTTTCTGGCCAGTTCAAGCTGACGAACAAACCACCGCTTCTGCTGCTCATGACTCTCCTGGTCCCAATAATAATCCAAACCAATTTCCCCCACAGCCACGATCTTCTCACACCCTAACAATCTCTCCATACGTGCAAAATTCTCTTCATTCATAGCGCCCACTTCATCTGGATGCACGCCGATCATTCCATACAGAAACGGATATCGCTTTGTCATCTCCAATATTTGATCCCAAGATTCAACAGACGCCCCCGCATTGACAATCGCTCCTACTCCATTTTCTTCCATAGATCGCAGCAAGGCTTCTCTATCGGCATCAAACTGCTCATCATCATAATGTGCATGCGTATCTATAATCATAAGTTCCTCCCGACATTTATTATCTACTATAGCACAAGATCATCTATTTTTTCAAATGTCTCCAAACTAAACGATTCGACCGCATTTCCCTCGGCCAGATATAACGTATCTCCAACATAAAGGCCGCGCAGATCATTTACATAGCCACCGAACACTTTATCCATCAGACATGTAAACCCTTTTTCTGAATCATAGGAATACAGATAATAATGCATCTGTTCCCCGTATGCAGAAAATCCTATGAGATTCCGCTCAGAATCCACTAATACCGCCTTATAGTTATACGCAACATCCGTGCTATAAATCTGTTCCAATACTTCCTTCTGCACTTCTCTGACATCCGCTGGATCTGTTATGTCAAACATAGACAGCTTCACTCCGTTGGTCACTCCCGCCATATCTGCATCCATCCCAATTCCGAGCAACAAACCATCTCCATACGGATGTAGATACTCTGAAAACCCTGGTATCTTCAAAGCGCCGAGAATCTTTGGCTTCTCCGGCTCCGACAAATCTACAGAAAACAGTGGGTCCACCTGCTGATAGGTGACAAAGTATCCCATATCCCCCATAAACCGCGCGGAATAAATGGTTTCTTCTGGAGCCAACTCCTCCACCTTTCCGATAACCTCCAATTCATCATTCAGAACATACAACGCATTGGACGACGTCTGCATATCCGGTCCAGAATCCGAATCAAATAAAACAATCCTGTCATCATAATTTGCAATCGGTTCTACCGTCGTGACGATACGCAGATTTCCTTCGTATTCATCTATACAAAATGAATCTTTGACATATCCCCATATTTTTGCCTGCGCAATCCCTTTGAGTGTTCCTTTTTCATATCTAATTTTTCGGATAAATGTTTGATTGTACGCCTCTTTGTCGTCATAGACAGTCTCATAAATATAAATGTTATCTGGACTAACATAACATGCACCGCCGGCGGAAAGAATCGCTTTGCTGTCCAACGCCTGATCTGGTTCCTCCATCGAAAAGGCCGTCACCACCAGAAACTGATTTCCCTTTGAAATCTTTGGCATATAAATGGAGTCCTTTTCCAGTGTCTTCCCCTGCACACAAGGAATATAACTATCTGTCGACTCCCGGGCAATTTCTCCACCTACATAATAGTTACTGAAAAGATACATAAAACCGTCCACAATCCGCACAGAGTCATAATTCCCACTTTGTCGGATCTTTCCGCAGTTCTTCGGACTGGCCGGATCGCTGATATCATATGTTTGAGCCACCGTATATTCCCGATACCCCGCGCCATATTCATCGTTGTTTGTCTCCAATTGCTCCGCTTCACTGTAGAAGACTGTCAACCTTCCATCTTTGACATACAGTTCGTACACCTGCATTCCCGGTTCCAGCGAAATATTCCCGGACTCTTTCATTTTGGCTTCCCGAATGTCCACGATTCGAATCCGATTTCCATTTAAAATATAAAGATAGTTTCCATCCGTTTTGACAATGTCCGCTTCTCCCACATCCTTTTCTCTCGTGTTCGTATCGGAATAATCGTTTCCAGACTCCTTCGCCTCAGAAGCCACCTGTGCCATTTCCGGCGTCGCCTGAGAAGCCATATTTCCCCCGGTATCTGCTGAATCCATCGAGAATTCCTCCGATGCAATGTCCTCTTTCACCGACTCACCCATAGCCTTCTCCAGCGCTTTGTCCCGGGTGCTATTTTGCTGTTCCCACATACGGCAAATAGCTTCATACACTTCATCATAGCTCTTTGCGGTTGAAAGCCCCGACTCTGCTACTTGATCCTCTGAAGCTTTTGCCACAGCTTGATCGGCCGACTCCTGACTGGCGCTTTCCGTCGATTTCCCATTTCCACCAAAACGGTTGATTCCAAGTATTGCCCCAAACACCAACACTACACTTGCCGCTATTGATGCGTATTTCAAATATCTCGCATGCGTTTTCTTTTTTTCATTCGACAGAACCGCTTCTATCCGATCTGGTTTCAGATTTTCCGGAATTTCCGCATCCTCCCATTCCTGTGAAATCGCTTTCACAATCTGATCTTCTTCTTTTGTCAAATCTGATTCTATCCTTTTGTCTCTCATATTCTCCATATCTTTATGACTCATGCAAACACTCCTTTCCCAGTCTTCCCTTCATTTTCTGAAGAGCTCTACTGCGTTTCGAACGCACTGTCGTTGGATTCAAAGACAATATTGTTCCGATTTCGTTGCTGTTGTATCCCCCGAATACAGAAAGCCCCACAATAGATCTTTCTTCCTCGGAAAGTTTCAAAAATGCATCCTGTACATCCTGATTTTCGGCATAATCTATTTCTGACGCTGAAATCTGATTTCCTGCCTCCTCCCAAGTCTGTCCGGAAAATTCTGCTTCCCTTTGGAGCGCTCTTAACCGCCTTTTACAACAATTGCTCAATATTTGAAACATCCAGCTTCTAAAAGCCTCCTCTTTTCTGAGCTTTTTGATATTTCTGTATGCAGCAATCACCGCTTCGCTGACCATATCTTCCGCATCCTGTGGATGACGCATCATGTAAAGTGCAAAGCGATACAAATCCTGATAAATCATGCTATACAGATGTGCAAATGCTTTTACATCTCCCCGACTGGCTTTTTGAATCCATATTTTATCAGGCTCCTCATATCTGTACATCCGGGTCCCTCCCTTCTTAAGCCTTTTCCAGCTAAAATCCCTCTTTCACCGTTTAGAGCTCTATCACTATATAGTCATATATAAGAGTACAAAAAAGAAAAAAGTGTTGCACTTATTTTATCATATCTTTATCGAGTCTGGTATAAATATACCCTGCAACGTACTCAAAAGCCAAAATACATGCTACGAAATAAGAGTTGCAGGAAATTGCATCATAACCTATAATCGTTTTATAAGGATTCAGTATCTTTTTTACACGAATTTTATGGAGGTGTTAAAGAACATGTCAGAACAAATGAAAGACAGAGTAGCCGTAATTACCGGAGGAAATCGCGGAATTGGAGAGGCCATCGCCAAAGCATTTGCCGAAGAAGGAGCAAAAATAGCGATTTTTGCCCGCAATGAAAAAGCTGGTTCCGAAGTGGTTCAGGCAATCACAGAAGCCGGCGGAGAAGCAAAGTTCTACAAAACAGACGTTTCCGATAAAACACAGATTGATCAGAATACAGAAATGGTTCTGAAAGATTTTGGGAAAATAGACGCCTGGGTAAATTCCGCGGGAATTTGTGATATTGTTCCATTCCTGGACAGCGATGAGGCGCTGTGGGACAGAGCAATCAATGTGAATCTGAAAGGCGTGTTCCTTTGCTGTCAGGCTGCCGTAAAAGCGATGCTCGAAAATGGAGGAACCATTGTAAATATTTCCTCCGTGTCTGGAAAGAAACCAAGTTCTTGGCAGACCGTATATTGTACAACAAAATTCGGAGTACAAGGACTTTCTCAGTCGATCGCCAAAGAATTTGCTGATACCAATATACGGATCAATAATATTTGTCCAAACGCAGTCTGGACAGAAATGTGGGACCAGAACAAATACGATTATGCCAGAAAAAGAAATATGAAACCGGAGGAAGTAAAACCTTACTTCGAAAATGCAACACCTATGAAGAGACTTGTGACGATGAAAGAACTCGCGGATGCCGCACTCTTCCTGTCAACGGATAAATCAAGCTACATGACGGGCCAGTCCCTAAATCTGAATGGTGGAGAAGTGATGGAATAAGCGCTCCACTTGATCCCCTTTCTTAAAACAATACATGCAGCGCGTGATACTTAAGAGGAATCTCATATGACTTGTCTTTCGAACAGTCCATTCCCGTATCCCTCGCTGCATGATCCATTCGAATCAGGATTCCATGAATCGCCCCTTCCAGATATGTTTCCAGATCGCCGCAATCCCCATAATATTCCAGCACAAATGCTTTTACAGTTTGCCTCACTGATCTCTCGATCTCGCACAATTCCGAATGTACAAAGATATCTTGTATTTTTTGATAGTCTTCTTCTTGAAATGCAACATCAGACAAAGGAATTCCAGCTAACATGTGCCCAACAACGGATGTAAAAACAATTTCACATATATTTCCCATCTTCTCTCTGTATTGATCATCGTATCTGATCAATACCTTTATTACATATGCAGTCGGAAACCTCTCTAAAAACATTTGCTCTAGTTCAATACATTTTAAAAACTCGTAAACCTTGTCGACTCCCCTATCATCAGAAATATCCTTCAGAACAGGATAATCCAGCGACACGATTTCATTTTGTGGATAAAATAAAACATCATACCATTTAAAAAACTCAGGCAATCCTTTCACAAAAGTATCGTATAGACACTGATTTTCAAAATACCGAAAGCCCAGCAAAATTTTATGATATAAAGTCAGCGCTTTTTTCGTCTTTTCTTCCACATACATTTTGCCCCTCTCATATGCCGCTTGCACAGAAAGCCCTTCTTTCGAAATCATGGAATTCTGGTGAAATTGTACCGACTCCTGTATACAGTACAGAACGGCTCCCATGAACTGCTCTGCTTTCTCATATGGGACCGAAGTGCTTTCCCCAGCAGTATATTTTTCCGCAAGTCTTCCCACAATTGGCAACAATGCTTCCATCTCGTAGTCCATCGCCATCTACCTCCAGCAAAGATCTTTTAATGCTTCAAGATATAATTCATAATCCCATCTTTTTACTTCATCAAATGTTGCGTATTCTCCCCGCCCCTCTGTCTCCTTATAACCATCATATCCCGCACGAATCGCCTGCGCAAAAACAGAGAGACAGGTACTTTCAAGATATTCTAGATCTCCAAAACAAATCTGTTCAAATTGTTCTTTCATGAAATGAAGCAATTCATCGTCCGAAATTTCATCCTGCATTTCATTTTTATACAAATAAAAAATCTCCTGTAGCTTTATAACGGTGTCAACATAATTACTTTGATCAATAAAATCGGAATCGCAGAACCCGTAAATTATTTTTGGTGTAATCCCTTCTCCAAACTCGATTCTTCTCTGCTCCCGCAACGCATGCCCACATTCTTCCAGAATTAACTGTGCCTCCTGTTCCGTTAACGTAAGGCCAAATTTTTCCGTTTCCTGGTTCGTTTTCACTATGCTTTTCAACTGATTCTGTTTTTGTAATAAGATCAACCATTCCATTCTTAATCCCCCGTCATTTTTGTTTTGGAAAATGATTATATCGTTTTCCAGAACCAATTACCAGTCTTGAGTTTTGGGCCATTTTGTGGTATTCTGATAATGGAAAAAGGGAACGGATGAATGCTAACGCCATATTATAGAAATCATTTGAAAATACATCATCGTCAAATGGCTAGATGGCGGCCATAAGGAAAACAACTAGCCTACTAGGTGCTTTGCCAGTATAAAAGACAAGAAGAATCCCCGGACTGTATTGCCGTACAGTTCGGGGATTTCATTCTTTGTCCTCATGGACTTATTATTACTTTTTTGTCTATCGACATTATAGCATATGTAAAAAAGTTATTCCATATACTTTTATTCAAAAAATAATTCTTGTCGCCTGATCGGCGGTGAACTTTCAAGTTAAAAATGTTAAATATACAGAATTCTATATAGCTTTTTCAGAAATCTTCTGCTATAATAAACCCATTCGCAATAAAACAAAAATAGGAGGTTGGTCATCATGGAATATCAGCCAAAGGGTGTTTGTAGCAACAAAATTTCATTCGAAATTGAAGATCATAAAGTAAAATCTGTTAATTTTTCTGGCGGTTGCAGTGGAAATACACAGGGTATCGCTAGATTGGTGGAGGGCATGGATATTGATGAAGCCATCTCCCGTATGGAAGGCATCCGCTGCGGTTTTAAAAATACATCTTGTCCAGACCAACTTGCCCAAGCATTAAAAAAAGCAGTCGGGAACTAATCTCAACTGCTTTTTCATCTTTTGCATATAATCTACGAGAAGCTGTGACAGCCGTTTCAGCAAGGGTGGTTCTTGTTTTTTCGAACCGAAACGTGGTATTCTCAGATTCAGGTCTTTTCTTATTTTATTTTTTTTAATAGTTATCCTGATTGTGCTGAAACGGCTGTCACAGCTCCTCGTAAATCCAAACACGTTTTTATGTTGTTTCTCTGTATCGTATAAATATATATGCGGGCTAGTCCACTTTTATGCCATCTGTAGCAGAAACTCCAAAATCTTTTTGTCCATCCTCCGGCCCCGCTATATGATCCGCTCTTACACGGTAGAAATAACCTCTCTCTACAAGTACGGTCTTAGAAGTACTCACATAATAAGTATCTGTATCTTCTACAGTCCAACAGTCAATCTGACCCCAACCCTCTGTCTCTTCATTATATTTTTCCACATAAACAACTACTCCGACATAGTCTACATCTTTGTTCGCTGTAGTGGAAGCATAAGCATATACACGCCCTCTTCCAGCCTTACTGACGGAACAATCACCTTCCATCAAATATGCCCCTCTTGTTATCAAGACAGCTTTTCCTACAGAAGATTCTTGATTAGTTAGATAGGAACCATCAATCGCTTTTCCCTCAGCGGCATTTGCTTCTCTCCCTGCCATTAACACAACACCACATAACAATGTCACTGCACACAATATTGATAGTATCCTCTTCTTCATAGCGCTTTTCGTCCTTCCTTCGTTTGTCCTTCTATTAAGTAAACAATCCAATTCGAAAAAACTTACGCACTATTTCAAAAATAATATAAATTTTTTAAAAGATCTTCAAATTCTTTCCGATCTATAATTCCCTTTATCCGATAAAAGATCCCATCATATTCAAAATTTGTAACATAACGATATTCTCCTGTTTGCTTAATCAAATATTCATAGACTGTAACGCTCTGTTTTTGCGTCTCCACCTCAAAAGTATCCGTCAGTTCATCTTCAATTCTTTCACTGTAAGAGGAATCCATACCATTTACATAAATGGCATATAGTATCTTCCGATCATTTATCTCGTAAAACACTTTAGCTATTTTTTGCTTTTCATCAATTTCGATAGCTTGAATTTCCATTTCTGCAAATATATTTCTAGGATAAACTGGCGTTATTCCCAAAGCATCAATTATCTGTGAATACGCTTCTAACGCTACATCCCCACTTTCTTGAATTTCCATATCTTCCACATTAATCACAGTATTCTTCTGATCACCAACGACTCTGCGCCACAGGTCTTTCCAGTAACTCTTACTTCCTACACTCGTAATCCCGAACGCCAGCAATAGAATCATAACTGCAACAAAAGACATCCAAACCCGCCTTTTCTTAGGAACATGAAGCAACTTCCTTTTCTCCGACAATTTCTGGCCGAGTTCAAGAGCTTCCCGCTCTTCTCTTGACAGATACCTTCTTGCATCACCACTGGACCCCACGATATCCGTAAGATCACCCGCGATCTCACCCGCAAATTCCTCTGTAAAGTCATTTGCCCGCTTCATATGCGAGGCTTTCAACTTTTTCTTCGCTTTTATTTCATCGAACTGGCGAATCAACTCAAAATGTTTGCGATCCATTTCCTTGGTTACCCGAACAGAATTCAGTTCTTTTTTGGTCAGAACTTCCTCTTCTATTCTTTTTGCTTCATTATTCATCTCATCCAATAAAGACAATTCATAAAAATCCATCGTGAAAATACTCCCTATTTAGAATCCTTGCATTAATATCTTGACTTTTTATCAAATAAGTTTAATATGAAACTAAGTTTGCCTGTTTATATAAATTTGCAAAATCGAAGTGTATCGTTATTGGGAGGTTATTATATATGAAACGAATTATTCTCACCGGCGGTGGTACTGCCGGACATGTCACCCCGAATATTGCTCTGCTTCCACGGCTCCAGGAGCTTGGTTACGATATTCAATATATCGGCTCCTACGAAGGAATTGAAAAGGAATTAATTGAACCTTTTAATATCCCCTATCATGGCATTTCCTCCGGAAAATTACGCCGTTATTTCAGCCCAAAGAACTTTAGCGATCCTTTTCGTGTTCTGAAAGGTTTCAGTGAAGCAAACAAACTGATTCGAAGCCTGAAACCCGATGTTATTTTCTCCAAAGGCGGATTCGTCTCCGTTCCTGTTGTCCTGGCAGGTAAAAAGAACAAAGTCCCTGTTGTGATCCATGAATCCGATATGACCCCGGGACTTGCAAACCGAATTTCTTTTCCCGCTGCGACAAAAGTCTGCTGCAATTTTCCGGAAACACTGGACTCCCTACCAAAAGAAAAAGCCGTCCTCACCGGTTCCCCAATCCGGCAAGAACTGTTATCTGGCAATAAAATTGCCGCTATGGATCTATGTGGTTTCTCCGCTGACAAACCGGTAATCCTGGTTATCGGTGGAAGCCTTGGTTCTGTTGTTGTAAATAATGCAGTCCGCCTTGCTCTCCCTGAACTCCTGGAAAAATTCCAAGTCATTCATCTGTGTGGCAAGGATAAACTAGACCCCTCCCTGAATCGTTTAAAAGGTTATGCCCAATTTGAATACATCAAATCAGAACTGCGTAATATCTTTGCTCTGGCAGACATCGTTATCTCCCGTGCAGGAGCCAATGCAATCTGTGAACTCCTGGCATTGAGAAAACCCAATCTTTTGATTCCGCTCTCTGCCAATGCAAGCCGCGGCGATCAGATTCTCAACGCCCAATCATTTGAAAGGCAAGGTTTCAGTCTTGTAATCGAAGAAGAAGATTTGAGTAAAGAATACTTGTTAGAATGTGTCAAAAAACTTTTTCAGAATCGGGATACATACATAAGCGCTATGCACAAATCTCAACTTCAAAATTCCATTCAAACGATTACAGATATCATTGAACATGTTCGCCGTATTTAATTTTTTACCCATGTTGCGTAATATGTCAAGAGCCTTTAAGACCCATTTAGAAAACAGGTGTCAAACCGACACCTGTTTTCATCTATTATTCTCGGTTTATTTCCTGATACTCGACTCCATACTCTTTCCGAATCCATTCTTTGGCTCTGTGAAGCATACTATGTAGAACATTTATGGAAATTCCCATTTCTTCAGCTACTTTCGCCTGCGGGATCTCCATAAAATATACCATTACAATTGCTTCATACCAACGCGGATTCTTTTCAAGTATCTTTATCATAATCTTCTCATGCAATTGAGATAGATTCGCTTTCTTCATTTTGATAAAAATTTCCTCCTCTGCACTGTACGCGAAACTTCTCGTTGCGATCTCTGCATCTTCTTCGGACTCCTCACACAAAATCTCCCGTTCTACTTTCTTTCTATAATTTAATGCAGCATGTTTAGCCGTTGTATAAAGCCAAGCCTTAAGATTTTCCTGATGCATCTTGCCGAAATATGCATACAACTTCAAAAAAGTATTCTGCATAATATCTTCAGCAATACCATAGTCGCCCGAATAGTTATACGCTACTTTCAGCACAAGGTTCTTGTACTTTTTATAAACCTCATGATATGTCAGCTTCTCTGCCACGTCTTTTCTCCAGGTTCGTATCTCTGTTATCAATCAATTTCATAGTTCTATCATTGGAATCTTACTTTAGACAATATCTCATCCCGCTCTTCATCTGTCAGTTCATGCATATGCCATCCCAGTCCCACATGGTCATTGTCATACCGTGGAATCAAATGTAAATGAAAATGGAATACTGTCTGTCCCGCAGGCTCTTCATTATTCTGCACAATATTATAGCCTGTACATCCTAAGATTACTCTCAAAGTATTCACCATCTTCTTAGCAAGCACCAATACTTTGGCTGCCAAATCATCTTCCAGATCATACAAATTTCGATAATGCTCTTTTGGAATAATCAATGCATGACCTTTGGCCGCTGGATTTGTGTCCAATATTACTCGGAAATCATTGTCTTCATACAGTGTTGCCGTCGGGATCTCCCCATTTGCCAACTTGCAAAAAATACAATCCGAATCTCTCATTCCTCCGCCTTCTTTCTTGTTTCTATTTCTTGTACTTCTAGTTTAGCATATCCTGTGAATGTGTTCAATGTCGAATCTTGTCGAGACAACGCCATTGAACTCTTTTTTGAACAGTGCTACACTGAATTTAACATTGATAACATATATATACAAAATATTGAATAATTCGGACACAGCGAGGCCACACTATTTTTACAAAATATACCACATTCCCAAAAGAATGTATCTGGTGCCCGTCCATGTTACACATAAAGACAAGATATATGAAATCGGAGGTTTATCATGCTCAGTCATATTGATATTCACAAAATGAACGCATTAATGGAAGAAAATGCGGACGCGAAAACAATCATCCAACAGTTACTAGAAAACCATCAGATTACGATCTCTACCATCGCACATGAAATCCGGAACCCTCTGACACTCGTCAGCTCCTCCCTCCAGATCATTGAACTACAACACCCTGAAGTCAAGGATTTTGACAGTTGGAATCAGACTATCGAAGATGTTACCTTTATGTGCCAATTACTAAATGAATTGTCCACGTTCAACAACGGCGGAACACTCCGCTATAATGTCTTTCCTCTAGGCAGACTTTTGAAAAACACTGCGATCTCGTTCGCTATGTCATTAGACAATGAAAAAATAGAATTTAAATCTCTGATTGATCCTACGATCGGCGATTATACTGGTGATAAAAACAAGTTGAATGAGGTACTTTTAAATCTTCTGAAAAATGCAAAAGAAGCTATCAATGAAAACATGACACCCGAGAGCCCTGTTGGACACATTAGTCTGGAGGCCCGAAGAAAGCATAACGGTATTATGATCTCTATTTCAGACAATGGCTGTGGCATTGACCCCGAAAAAATTTCTGACATTTTCCAGCCATTTCATACCACCAAAGCAGATGGCACCGGTCTTGGTCTGGCAATCTCCAAGCGTATTATTGAATCACACAAAGGACAACTCTCTGTAAAATCTACTCCGGGAAAAGGCAGTACATTTATTATTGCCCTTCCATTTTGATGCCTTGCGATTTTCGATACAACAGAACTGTGACGACAAATCCCACTATGAATCCTCCTGCATGCGCATAATTGTCTATACCGGTACTGATATATCCAAAATAGAACATCAAAAGAAGCATTACGCAAATTCTTTGTCCATAAATTCGCCCCAAATGGCCTCTATTACGCAGCACAACCCAAACCATTGCCCCAACCAGACCATATACAGCGCCTGATGCACCGGCCGATATAAATAGGCTGCCAACCCTCATATTCATCCACATAGACAGGATATTTCCGCCCAAACCGCTAAGCAAATAAATAATCAATAGCTTGATGCTGCCCAATACGGGCTCCATATTTACCCCCAATGCCCCAAGCATAATCATATTATTCATCAAATGATAAAAGTCAAAATGTAGAAACATACTGGTAAACAGACGATAGAATTCTCCATCCGTCATAACATACGGCTCATACATCGCACCATACTTTAACAAAAATTCCCCATCACTTGGATCTCCAAGTACGGATAAGCCTAAAAACACTACTATGTTTAAAACGATCAATATTGCAGTTATACTTTTATTTATATTTTTCTTTTCCATGTTTTGATTATATGATAGTCTTTGCTTCCTGTCCATCACTTTCCAAAATCAAATCCTGCCAACTTCCCCAACGTTTCTTTTTCATTCGACTCCTAACACGCTGAAACGAATTCTGAAATCCGCCGAGTTCACGCACAGCTTCCACATCACTGAAAGCTTCTTCTCTTTTGATTTCAATTTCTTCTTTCATAATAAAATCATCCCGCTCTTTATCTCTCTTCTTTAACTCTCTACGCACGGATGCCTCCGATTCATATTGTTGTAAAATAGCATGAATATCGTACTGTTGTTCCATCGTCTCTCGATTCAATTTATGTGCAAGACAAATACATTCTGTATCTCCATAATCAATCTGGCGAACCCAAAATTCTGTTAATTGATGAAATTGCTCTGACAAAGAAACACAACGAACCGGCAAGTAGCAAAATTGACACTGTTCATCCCTAAAGAAAATGTACTCAGGAGCCAACCACAGACAATCCGGATTCAACATATATTGCCGCAAAAGTTCTATCGTACTCAAAAATTGTCGTAAAAACTGCTGCAACTCTTCCCTTCCAATCTTTCTATTTTCATACTTTGTCTGCATGGACACCATATTTCCTATATTATACGAGAAACGTGTGATAGTTCCAATTCCATCCAACTCTATTTCCAAAAGGTTCGACAATTGATTTTGCCGCAACATTGCTAGTTGGTAATCTTCCTCATAGTAATCCGTATATTCCACAATCATTCTGGAGCCAATCACTTCATGTTGTACAACAGAAGACAGGGCGTTCCCCTCGACCTCCTTTTTCTTCTGGATCATTTTGCTAAACTCCTTTCATTTTCTGTCTCTGTATAATAGATATATTCCTCCGTACGCATAAGCATGGCGCTTTGCTCCGTATGGATCTTCCAGCCCCTATGATATGCTTCCGCATGTATTTTCAGTCGTTCAATCCCTTTAGTAACAGACACATCCACTCTGGAAAAAAAGATCAATTTCCCCTTTATTCTATCCTGAAAATGGACTTCCAAGTCGCTTTCAGAGTAATCATATTCTTGATGTTCTTTCTGTGCCCCTACGACGGCAGTTTCATACGCTGTTGCATATAAAACACATTTATCATGAAAGTAAAACACCACCTGTACAATAAGTAAAAAAATAAGAAGAAACAAGGGCATAATAATAGCCATCTCCACAGTTGCGCTTCCTTTACATTCAACCGCTGCTCTTTGAACTCTATTATGATGCACCAGTTTCACCATTTCCAAAATACCATCCCCACATACGAAATTGTCAGAAAAGGAATAAACGGAAATGCTAGTCTCCTGGAAAACCTGCCAATCAATAAGCCGCAAAAAGAAAATAGCGCTGCAAGCAAAAAAGCTACACTCAACAGTATAAACAAATCCCACACCCCCAGAAATACACCCAGAATCACTATCAGAATACTATCCGCATACCCGAAAGCTTCCCTCGTCACTTTACTGACAGCCAAAAAGCAACCTCCCACTGCAATCCCTGCCATAATTTCCATTATCGACACATCTCTCTGAATTATCTTGCAACCCATTGCTGCCATGAGCAGTCCAATCAACATCCAGATTGGCAATCTTTGATACCGGATATCCCATAAAGCGATCACAAATAGAATGATTATCCACATCATTTGTATCAGTGTGCACACCTTGAGCACCTCCCTTTTCCTTCTACTTCTGATTTTGGCACCGCATAGACAGTGCGTTTCAATCCACCACACCAAATAGAGGTATGGTATTTGTTTCCATAATCAGTCACATAGACGCCTCCCATGGTGAGAAATCCAGTACATTTTTCACAGGCATGGTATCGCCCTCCATCGTAATTACGCATCCCTTTTAAACTTTCTGCTGGAACAAACTGAATCGACAATTGCAGATGGGAACATTGATAATCCGTGTGATATACCGTCGCCGTATCTGTTATATATACAATTGTTCCCTCTGTCTCGTCTGGCCCTCGTCCATTCTTCTCATAACCCGTCCATCCTTTTACCAAAAATGTCTCTTCACATCGAACCGGCGCACCGAGGAACTGTGGAAAAGGTAAACGAAGCTTATATTCTACACAAACTTCAATCTGATTTTGCGCATTTATTCTGGTCTTTCCACAGCAAATTCCACCGCTTCCACCCGATATGATACTTCGATCCAATCTCTGTGTTCCAGCCGTGCGCAAAAACCTACTTCGGAATAGACTGGCTCCCATTTCCGGCACCACCGCCATCTGTTCTGCCGTCTGCTTCGCCGCAGTGTGCGCCGCCATTCTGACCGTTGCCTGAATCGCATGAATTTCCAACAAATAGATCAAACAAAGGGAAGCAAATAGAAACACTGGAATCGCTAGGGCCGCCTCCACCGTCATACTACCGGATGAGGTGCGCGGTGTTGTCCTCTTGATGGATTGGTGAGTATATTTACATATGAATTGTGTCAAAGCCGTGCCTCCTTTCTTTTTTCTTTTCTATCGTTTCGCTTGTCCTCGTGGGATAATTCCGGCAAAAAGACGTATTTGCCGAATACACCATCAAAAGGACAACACCGTGCACCCCATCCCTTTATCGGTAAGAAAATTCCGTTTGAAACTCATAGGTAAGTCCCTGCCTGAGTGTCGCCTTGCTCTTGATCTTCATTTTAGCAACACAGTAATCTATGCGAAAAAAAGACAGCTTCCTTTTTACTTTTAATTCCGTTTCAATCATATCCAAACTGCGCATCGTACACTCTTCTTTTCCGCATAAGAATAATAAAATTCTCAGATAATCACCATAAGACAGCCCGTCTTCTGTACTACGATTCCCTCCAACAGCCGCATAATCACCTTTTCTCAAAATCCCGCTCAAAGGTACTTTCCAGGTATCGCTCGTCTTTGCCAAAGGTACTTTTCTGCCTGCGAGTAGATTCCTGACATCTTGAATACCTTCCTGATAAGCCCACACCAAAAGCAGAATATTCTTGACAATCTCAGATAATTCCGGCATCAGTAAAAGCAGACAAATTCCAAACGCCACCGTCTCGGCTTCGGCCTTCCGCCCCTCATCCGTCATCAAATAGATATAATCTGCTGCAAAGCGAAGAAGCGTCAGCCTCCCTGTAACCACTTCCAAATTTTCCCGATCGCTTTCCTTTCCACCTATGATGTATTCAAGCTCGTAGGAAAGCCCACTTTCTTCTGCCGGTTGCAGAGCGCTAGAGAAATTTTTCAGCAAATATTCCCCAAACATTAACTTCTGCACAGGACCGGATGTGTCTCTTTGCATAAAACTTCCATATCCATGATTCAATGCACGACGAGAGGGCATTGATTCCAGCTTAATCGTTTGGGCAGATACCGCAAACTCCTTTGGCAATACCCGTTCCAGGAAAAAGGAACTCCCGGAATCCTTGATTTGTTCTATCGACTGTTCTGCCTTGTCAACTTCTTCCGCCAATTTAAGATCTTCTATAGCAGAATTTTTCTCCTCATAATATGCTTCTCCCTGGATCATCTGTTCTTCCCAGGAACCAGTCAGCCCAGTAAATTCTCTCACCAGACCAACACCGTATTTACTTTCCATATAATACAGAACTTGTTCATAAAACGCTGCACCCTGATTATCTGACAAAAATTGCAAATCTGTGATATTATGTTCCATCTTCTCCGCTCCATAATACCGTAACCGTCCCGTAATCGCCTGTTCTGAATAGTTTCCCGTTTCATATCCCGCATCTATCCCGAATACATGATATTGTTCTAACAGCTCCTTCTGATACTCGCCAAACACAGAATAAATGGCTAAATCCATATTTGTTCTTTGTATGCATTTTTCCTCATGGAGAGATGCAATTTCTACAATCGAACAGATAAATGCCGCAAGCAACACGAATATAATTGTTAAAAATGCTGTGATTTCACCGCGCAGCTTCTTCTCTACCAGCATTAAATAGACGAACTTTCGCTGGTGATTTTCTGAAAAATAGTATTCACCAGACTAGTTAATTGCGATTTAAAAATAATCACCAGTCCAATCAACACAACCAGTATTAAAATCACTTCTACTACGCTCACGCCATGAGTATCCGTTAAACTCTGTTTTCCTCTTCTCAAAAATCTCTGTATTCTACTTATCAACATATAAACATATTTCCACATATGGTACCTCTCTCCCTTTTCTTCATATCAAGTGTATTCTTTTCTGATCATCTTCCCTTTTCAAAGCTGAATGGACAGGAACGCCGGAATCACCACGATTATCAACACCACTGACAGCATCAGAAACATAGGAAGTAATAATTTTGTTCCCGCCTCTTCTCCTAGTCTTCTTGCAAACGCTTTTCTTTCCTCGAACGCGTTTACAGCTTCCAGCCGGAGTAAGTCTGACAACCCTTTCGATCCTTTTCGTAAATTCTGCGCCAGAAGTGCCCCAAATTTTATGTAAGGCTGTAATTTACATCGACTTCCAAACCGTTCATAGCATTCCTTTTCACTCTCTCCATCCCCCAGTTCATGCCATGTTATTAGCATCTCCTCATACGCATAACGTTTTTCCTTTTTGCGCTGATGTTCTTTGTAATCACTAATCATCTTACCCCAGGCATTCCGAACCGTCATTCCTGCACCAATGTAAACCGTAAATCTATTGACAATCCCAGGATAATCCAATTGCATTTGCCTGTTTCTTGCCTCTTCTTTCTTTTTTATCGCCTCCCGTTCTTTCGAAAAAAGGAACCCAATTAATGCTAACCCCAACAATATTACTATGATCCATCTTGACTCCCTCTGTCGTCGCCAAATCAGAGGTACCCCTTCGATCTCATCTGGCAGAACCACCTGGTTTGAGCTTCTCGTAGTTTGCTCTGTATCCTCTATCGCATCAACCACCCTTTCCATAAACTTTTCTGACTTTGTTTTCTGACGCGGAAATATACAGACTGGAAATGTATGACGCACCATCTCTTTGTTGTATACCAATACTGCGGTAATTCCGATGATTGTCCCGTCATCTTTCAGATTTTCTTCATTTAGTTTGCCGGTCATATCCATTACAGTATAATCGCTCAACTCCCATGCCACCTCGACAGATGAATCCGGGACACTATTTACCAATTCTAAATCTGTTCTTACATTTTCCAGGCTTTCATTTTCAGCCAATATCTGATCTTCTAATTTTACAGCCATTTCTTCCAGTATCTCTCGAAGCTCTTTCGGATTGTACTCCAACTCGCCGATGTCAAGATGGATGACTTCTTTATTTTGCTTTGTCCCATTACCATCTGTCCCTGATGTCTCAGTCTCTACCACAAGCACTTCTTCGCGATCACCTTCTCCATAGGAATTCCGTAATAAATACTGACTGCCGCTCTGTGCTATCGGCAACAGATTTTCCTGGTCGACAAAGAATACTCCGCCTGCTAATACGATCGTAACTCCAAACACAATCCCAGCCTTTTTCCATGTCTGATTCAGAAACCGTTCTTTGAATTTCTGAACTTTTCTCTGGCCCCCATACATCTTTCCGCTTTCCTTCCCTTCGACTTTTGACACTTACTGTTTTATAATTCTATCTCTACGATCTTTTTTCCCAGACTCCATGCCGCCAGGTAGACGGCCAAACATCCCGTCATAATTGTAACTCCCAATAGATTCCCATAGAGCACCCTCATAAAATCCCCAAAAGCAAGACGCATATATAAAATCATTCCAAACGGGACCCCCGACATTACGCGAAACTCCAATTGCTTCGCAGCGATCAATGTCTGAATTTCCCGGTGTACTTCCATCTTATCATAGAGAATTTTTACCGTATTCTGTATAACTGCTATGCTATCTCCTCCGGCTTTACCTGCTGCCAGAAAAACTGTCACAAAACTCTCCACATCCTCCTGCGGCACACGTTCGGCAAAGCCGCGCATTGCCTCTTCCAGAGAAATATTCATGTTCAACTGCCTGAGAATCTGTAGAAATTCCCTTTGTATTCTTGCATCGTCTCCATATATCATTCTCATATCTCCAACCGTATCCCGCAACGCATTTTCTACGGAATAGCCTGCTCTGAGTGAACCAGCCAGAGATCTCATACTATCCTGAAATTGCAAGCAAAATTGCGCTTCCTTCTTTCTACTGCATTCAGCTATCCAGATACGCAAATACCCAGCCAAATATATAGGAAACAGTAAAAACGGTATCCAGGAATCATAAAATAACCACGCAATTGTGCCAAACACCAGTATTCCTTTCATCAATGCAATCAAATATTCTTTTTTCTCAATATCCTGCAGCCAACAATTTTTCTTGATAAAGCAGTTCATTTTCCTTCATAAGAATCCCTTGAATTTTCCCATGTTCTCTCCCCTCCTCTCTGAACTGATACAGTGTCTGCAACTGAATACTTCCTTTTTCATAGCCGATTACCTCCGCCACCTCCAGTACTCGTCGACTTTTGTCTGGCAGTCTACCTAAATGAACAATGACATCAATTGCAGATGCAAGCTGCCGTTGCACCGCTGCAAGAGGAATATCCATCCCCATGAGAACCATTGTTTCCAGACGATTCAACATATCCTGTGGACTGTTTGCATGCCCCGTACTGAGTCCTCCGGCATGCCCTGTATTATAAGCCTGCAATAAATCTATTGCTTCTGGCCCCCGGACTTCACCTACAATCAAACGATCTGGCCGCATTCGAAGCGCCGTTCGAATCAAATCTCGAATTGTAATTTCACCTTCCCCTTCCAAATTGGCATTTCTCGCCTCCAAGCGTACCAGATTATCAATTCCTTGAATCTGTAACTCTGCGTTATCCTCGATACTGATAATCCGTTCGTCTGAGGGAATGAACTGCGAAAGTGCGTTTAAGAAAGTGGTTTTACCAGCACCAGTTCCTCCGCTGATAAAAATGTTATATTTACTGACCACCAATTTTTCCAAAAATAGTTTTAAATCTTCATCCATGCTCCCCAATTCTACCAGCCGTTCCATGGTAATCCTCTCCTTCGGAAACTTTCGGATTGTAACCACCGGCCCATCCAAGGCCACCGGCGCCAACACAACATTAACACGGGACCCGTCGGCAAGTCTGGCATCTACAATCGGTGATGATTCATTGACATACCGATTGACTCCCGATACCATCTGTTGAATCACATCTTCCAATTTCCCTGCCGATATAAAACGCTTTTCGGAGCGGTATATTCTTCCCTGCTTCTCCAAAAATATATTGGCAGTACCATTAATCATAATCTCTGTGATCTCTTCATCCTCCAGAAGTTCCTGTAACAAATCCAGTTTCCGGAATGCATTGAACAACTCCCGACTCAGACGAATCTTTTCCTCTAGTGGTAAATATTCATTCTCTTCCCCATGAAGTAAAATCTCATGGATCAACTCTCTGAGTTCATCATCCTCTAATTCTCGACTTAAATCAATCTGCTCTAAAACCATTTTGTGAATGCGCTCATCCCTGTTCTGCGGATGTATTGCGATGCTTCTCATCTACACACCTGTACTTTCTGTACCGTATGTTCCAAGACATCTTCATAACCAAGCTTTTGCAGATTATCCGTATACTGTTTCAACTTAGCCCTAGCCCCCGACTCTTCAATGTATAATGTGTATACCGTGTCGCAAATTCTTAAAATCTCATACAGCCCTTGTATACTTTCACCCAAATCTAGAATCACAGATTTATAAATGCTGTTTTCCATAATTTGTCTCAGCAACTCCATCCATTCCTGTGGGTCTACGGCTCGAATATCCTTTGTTACTGGAACTGGTTGTACATAATCCAAACCACCGAGTTGACTTACCATTGTACTCAACCGAAATCCAAAAGACTCTTGCTCCTGTTTTAAATAATAAAGCAGATCTCCCAAATGCCCTTCTTCCTGTATTGGTAAATAATATTCCAAACCTGCATATTCCTCCAGATTTAAGTAAAGCGCCGGTGCCTCCTTCCCCAGTTCCTCGCCTAATTCCAATGCAAATTTTGTTTTGCCAATTCGATGAACCGGTGAATAAACTCCGATAAGTTGTCTTCGTCCATCATCAAACAACCTTGTGTTTCTGCCTGATGAAAGCTCTCCGCAAGTCTGAAGTAATTGACGTAAAATCTGTTCTGCCGATTGATACTTTAATATCACGTTCTCCTGCTCGGAACTTCGTCGTGGCAATTCTCTGGCTAATAGAAACCGATTCTTGGCCGGTATCTTCCTGCGCATCTCCTCCGGATAAGAATCCTCCATCAAAAGTAAGTCTATCTTGTGTTTCTTTCCGAACTGAAATAATTGCCCTGCATCCGAGAAAACTCTCACCTGCAACTGAACATTTTTATTCAGACAAATACGCTCCATCAAATTTTTCGCATACGCAGGTTCACTGTCACATATTGCTAAAATTCTCCTGCTCAAATCACTCCTTCTTTCGTCTGTTTTCATTTTCGTTTGTTTTCATATTGTTATAATATTTGATTGAATATTGCTGCGATCTGCAGCCGACCTTCTGTACATTCGTGTATGCCATGTATATACCCAAGATAGGGCTGTAATGATTCATGGCAAATGTCAGAAGTAAACTTGAAACGATAGATAAGATTTTCTGATTGAAATCTTGTGAATTGTATTATAAACAACGTTATATGCTTTGTCCAGACTATTTCTTTCAATTGCATTTTTTTGTGAAATCCTCACAAAAGATGAAAAAATTGTATCCCATACAGGACACAAACTCCCGGAACTCCCAATACTCCCGCTGTCAAAAACGTGAAAAGATTCAATCCTACTATCCAAGAACTCGTTGAATCCGCAATACATCCATTAATCAAGAAAATAAGTCCCAGTCCCAGAATTGCCCTCACCAAAAAGTTTACCGTAAGTTGAAGAAATTTCTGATCCATTCTTTGTTTCCTTTCCAATTCCACTGCTATATTTTACTTTAGATAGCAAAAAGACTTTACACCATAATATATCACACAAAAAGGAATTATATTCCAGAAAAATGCTTATACTATCACAAAGATCAACTATAGAGCCAGAATACAGAAAGCGGGGATATTTATGGACAAATTCCACCAGATACAAGATTTAGAATATTATAATATTTATGACGAGATTAGTCGGGTTAAGGATCAGATCGACACCGCCTACAGTAATTTTCAGTATGCAGTTGATCCCGATTTGATTGACTGTTATATTTACGAAGTAAATGCGGCCTGGAAAAAATATCAGTTTCTATTAAAAAAAGCGAAGGAAATCTAATCCTTCGCCTTTATAATTCTATCATAATTTCTTTGCCGGAACTGTGATATTGATGATAACGCACTCCGGACGCATCGAACATCCGCATAGATGCCTGCACAGATGGGGTATCCTCGTACTTATTGCTGTCGTAAATGACTTCTTTAATCCCACTTTGAATAATCGCTTTCGCACATTCATTACAGGGAAACAATGAAACATACAGTTTCGATCCTTCCAGACTGCCACCACGATAATTTAATATCGCATTCAATTCACTGTGTACCGTATAAACATATTTCGTCATTAGGGGATTCTCTCCCTCCCGTTCCCATGGAAATTCATCATCCGAACACCCACTAGGCAGGCCGTTATAACCCATAGACAATATTTTATTATCCTGACTTACAATACAACATCCCACCTGAGTATTTGGGTCCTTAGAGCGCAGACCCGATAATTTTGCCACTCCCATAAAATATTCGTCCCAGGAGATATAATCCTCTCTTTTGTTTCCCATTATAAAAATCTCCTTTTTTCAATCAACTTAATTCTTTTCTATCGAAACTTTTAAATTTCTTTACAACTCATTTAGCTTCTGAGTCAACTTTTTTATTAATCTCTCAATTGTTTCAAAACACTTTCCATATTCACTTAAAGGCTGCCCAATAGGATGTCCAATCTGTTCCTCCTCCTGAACAAACTCGCTGAGTGTATAGATATTCTCCTCAATCCCACACTCACTCATCACTTTCTGTTTCTGCGACATATTCATAGCCAGAACCAAAGTATCTGCTTCTATCTCATCCGGATCAAACATTTTTGATTGATAAGACGCCATACTCAATTTATGGCTCGCCATAATCGCTTCCGCTTTCTGATTGACCGGCTCAGGAAATAGCACAATCAGCCCTCTTGATATAATATCATACTCTCGATTTAGCGTCTGGTTTCGCAAAATTTCCGCTGCCATCGGACCACGACTGGTATCCGACTCACTCAAAAACATGATCTGATGATATTTCTGCATGCGGACAATCTCTTCTGCCGATACTCTATGATGACCAGCGGCTTTCTCGAGACGATTCATAATGGCATCTCCCATTCCTTCCGCGGCAAAAGATTCGCTGTAAATCACAGATACTCCCTCTTCATCAAAAGCGCGAAGTATGGCATACAGATTACGGGCAATTGATTTTTCACTGTTTCTCGTCCCAATGCTCTTGATTATTCCATGTGTATATCGTCCCACTGTCTCTGTCGTTCCGATGATACCAGGCACTTCTCCTTTGGAGACATGCTCATACGCAATCTGGCGAATCGCTTTCACCGCAAGCTTTGCAGGGCCATCCACGATAATCAATTCCGCCTTCGGCGCATAATGCCGGTATTTCATACCAGGAGCCTTCGGCGCAGTGTCACGATCCTCACCATGAATCGACGGGTCCACCGCCACATAAGGCAACACCGTCGCTAACATCTCCCGCGTTATTGCACCCGGCCTCAGAATCATCGGAGGTGTCACCGTCATATCCAGAATCGTGGATTCAAGTCCAATCTCTACGCTACCCCCGTCTAAGATCATTGAAATTCTTCCATTCAAGTCTGTATAAACATGCTCTGCCGTCGTCGGACTGGGACGACCAGAAACATTTGCGCTTGGAGCAGATATATAGCCACCGGCCGCTAAGATTAACTCTCTGGCAATCAAATTCTCCGGCATACGCACCGCCACCGTATCCAAACCGCCTGTTGTCCCATATGGAACAACAGCACGCTTTTTAAAAATCATGGTCAACGGTCCCGGCCAAAAATGCTCCGCCAGTGCTTCCGCCAATGGTGGAATCTCTTCCACAATCTTGGGCAATGCCGAAAACTCTGCAATATGCACAATCAGTGGGTTATCAGATGGACGGCCTTTCGCTTCATATGTCTTTACCGCAGCTTCCTCGTTCAATGCATCAGCGCCTAATCCGTAAACGGTCTCTGTCGGAAATGCTACAAGACCGCCTTCTTGCAGAATCCTACCCGCCTCCTGAATTGCCGCTTTTTCAATATTATTTTGGTCTATGGTTCGAATGATTGTTTTCATGTGGTTTATTATACCACTATCTTCCACAAAAACAAACTACTTTTCCTGAATTCCAAAATAGCGGTAAAGCCCTTCCACAATAGCCTGCGCAACTTTCTCTTGATATTCCTGTGTAACTAATTTATCTGCTTCCTCCGGGTTACTAAGGAAACCACATTCCACAATCACAACCGGCACTTCTGTTCGCTTTAATAAATAATATGTAGTATTCGCTTTCGCCTCTCTGTGATTATCTGTATCCATCTCATTCATCGACTTTTGTATTAATTTTGCAGCTTTTTCACTTTCATCAGAATGTTCAAAATAGAAGACCTGTGCGCCCTTTACAGATGCATCACCATAACTGTTCTGGTGAATACTCACTACCAGCTCCGGTTTCTCCTGGTTAATCTTTGTAACCCTCGCCTTGAGATCTTCCACGTTACTGTCTGCCATCCCGTCGGCACCTTCTCGCGTCATCGTAACCTGAAATTGCTTTTTTTCTAAATCTTCCTGCAGTAGTTTCGCGATTTTCAGATTGATATCACTTTCTTTTGCATCATTCACCCCAATCTTTCCGCCATCCATTCCTCCGTGCCCGGCATCAACGATTATTTTTATGCGGGACTCTGTTTTCTTTCCGAACAGAGAAGAACTACTGATCACATAGCGGCTTAATTTTTGGCTTCCCCAGGTTAAAAAACATAGAAAGAAAAAGATAAACAGCCATCCTACTTTTTTACGCAAAAATACCCTCCGCAGCATATACTATTTACTACCCAATATATGCTATAGAGGGCATTTTATGAGGATAACCGATCTCAGTTTACATATTGAAGAATCAAATCCCAAATTGACGATTTCTCATAACCAAGCCGCCACTCTGCAACTCCCGCCAAATCATGTTCTTTGATTAATTTTAATTTTTCTTCAATGGATTCCTCATCTTCTATCCATATTTTATATGTTCCTTCGTCGCCTTCCCATTGTGCATAATTCTGACGGACATTTTCTGCCCATTCTGCAGTAGCGCCTGCCTCTGAAACAGCCTCCGAAGCATCCTCCATTCCCAATGCCTGGCTGGATATCTTCGTTGCATATTGCGCAGCCTCCGTCCCTTCCTGTTCTTTCAGTTCGGCTTCTGTCTTCTCTTCCTCCAGCCATAGTCTGGTGTAGAATGGAATCGCCGCGATCATCTTGTTATTTGGCACCTGCTCCAACATATTCTCAATTCCATCCTTCACATAACCATAGGAAGCAACAGAACCCGCCTCATAGGAACTATTTGTATGCTCATCATACCCCATCATAACCACATAATCCACAAAAATACCCTGTTCATGGATATCATAATGCGCGTTATAAGGCATCGGAACATAATTATCTACCGATAAAACTAGACCATTCTGCCGACACTTTACACTCAATTCCCGTACAAATTGTATATAATGTTCTCCACATTCCAAAGAAATCAATTCAAAATCCAAATTAATTCCATCAATTCCCGTCTGCAAAGCATCCGCTATCACCTGATTAATCAGTTTCGTCCGCTTTGAAGTATAACTCATCACTTCATATACTTCCTCCGAGGAATCAATTCCTCCCTGAAAATCCCGCAGAACTGCCCACACTTCCAAATTCGACTGATGTGCATAGTTCACATATTCCTGACTGGAAATAGATTGAAGATTCCCAGACGTATCTTCAATATTATACCACGTGGGAGCAATCGTTGTCAGTCCCTTCGTATTTGCAATGGTTTCCAGTACCGAAGCATTCGCCGTCGTGTTTGTTACATTATGCCATGCCAGATTGATCGTATAATCCTTGGATATATTTTTGTATTCCGGTTCCTGAAAATCCCTGGAAAGCTTTACCGCTTTTTCATCTTTCAATGTCTTAGATTTGACATACCCAATCATTCCATCGCTGGTTCGGATTTTTTTCCAGTCATCCAGTTCTTCAATTACCGTAACCATCTCAGACTTCTCTACCGTTCTCAAGACAGGGCTCTTGACACCGGCCTGATAGCGGACTTGAGTCTTACTCCTCATCTCAGCCTGTGTTGCCTCACCCCATCTGCTGACAATCATGACTCGTGCAGGATTCTCATACACATTATACTCTATATTCGCATACTCCTGTATGAACGGGAGAGCTATATACGCTGTCTGTCCTTCTGTCTTTATAATAACGAAATCTTCCGAACGCTTTTCAGAAACCACCGAAAATTCTTTACTGCCTACTTCCGCGGAAACATTCCCTTCCGGAAGCGTATACAATAGTATATTTTCATTAGAATCCCAGTAAAATCTACTGTTAATGTTATCTCGGAGTACGGTATATTCTATATATGGTACACCATCTATGATTCTACCCCCAGCGCCCAACACCTGATTGTCTGCAATAATTGCCAGATCATCGTTTCCAGAAATTCCATAATATTCATTCAAATCCGCCATTTCTTTCGATGGGCCAAATTTTATCCAAAACAATGTTCCGCCAATACCTATGATCACAGCACAAAGAACGAGAAGTATCGCTATCGTTCGATTCCGCTTTCTTCTCCGCAATCTGCTACTCTGTCGTGTATTCATACGCTGTCTGTCTCTGTTGTTCGCAGGGCGCCTGCCGCGATTCGGCCGGCTCGCTCGATTGGGCCGTCCATTCGGTCTGACACTTCTTCGCGCATTTCTTCTTTCGTCCATGCCGCACCTCCTATTTCTAGCCCTTATTATACCATATTTTATTTATCCGTCATTAACAATTTCATGTTTTTCACAGAAATACCGGCGCAGGGGGATTACATTCAGCTTTCTGCGATATTATAAAATGATAATTCCTCGATATATCCACTGGGATTCAATACATAATCCCGCATGTAACTGCCCCTTTCTTTCACTTCATAAGCAGCAATCACCTGCAATGGACTCACCTGGCTCCCATCCAGTTTGATACGAACTCCTTTCTTTTCATAATTTTCCAGTTCCCGATACAAATCTTGCATCTCGGGATTTTCCGATTTCATACCTACGCCTCCCTTATAGTTGCCCTGACATTGTACTATGACCTCATTCAGCCATTCATAAGGAATTTTTCGTGATGTAATTGCCCTTCCTATGGTTCATAAAGGTCACAAAAGAAGACAGCATTTCATCTGTACGACTTTTTGTAAAACAAACCACATATACTTTTATTGTCGTGAATTTGTGTCCCTGACTCTGGGACATTGAAATATCTGAATAGATAATAATGTAAGAAATGCCTTTGCATTTGAGGCCAACATTCGTTTATTTAGACACTCTTTCCTCCTTTCTGAAGTAAATTTGTCAGGGAACGCTGCCTTCTTGTATCTGGAATTATAGTGAATCTCTATTTTTTTGCAAGTATTTTTAAATTCTCTTTACATATTTTTCGTTTTTGTTTATACTAATAGTGAGGAAGTGTATAAAGCTCATATAAAGGATGTGATTAAATGAAAATAGAAAAACTAAACGATAATCAGATCCGGTGCACATTGACACATGCAGATTTAGCAGATCGTCATTTAAAACTGAGTGAATTAGCTTATGGTACGGAGAAAGCAAAAGCACTCTTCCGTGATATGATGCAGCAAGCCTCCTTTGATTTTGGTTTTGAGGCGGAAGATATTCCACTTATGATAGAAGCAATTCCAGCATCGGCAGATTCACTCGTTCTCATTATCACCAAGGTGGAGGACCCTGAAGAATTGGACACCAGGTTTTCCCGTTTTACTCCCCTGAATGACTCTGAATCGGGAGTAACGGAATCCCTTGAAAAATTAGAAGGCGCAGATGAATTTTTGAATCTTCTTGACAAAGTAAAAGAAGCAGCGAATGATGCACATACCGCAGAAACTCCTACTAATAAAAAGCAGGATATCCCGCAGGTACGTCTGTTCTCCTTTGAACATATTGATGATGTCATTCGTGCTGCACATTTGCTGTCATCACTTTATCACGGTGAAAATACTTTATATAAAGATCCGGCAAATGGATTCTTCATTCTGGCCCTTGTCCAGTCAGATCATACCACCAATGACTTTAATAAAATCTGTAATATGCTATCGGAATACGGTACACTGGAAAAAGCTTCCGGCGTCACCATGGCTTTCCTGGAGGAACATTGTAACATCATGATTCCTTCAAATGCTGTTCAAAATCTCGCAATTGTGTAATTTAATATTATCTGCCCGGAATAAAATTTCCTCATCTGAAATATTTAAAGACACTCAATAAAACAGGACTGAATACCAAGCATTTCTGTACAGGATTCTCAGATAAAACACCTGGAATTCTGCTCCGTTTCCGCTTTGTATTCAGTCCCGTTTTTTCATGAAAACTTTCAATGTCAAATTATTGTGCTGCTATCGCTGCGTTGATCTTTTCAACAAGCAATGTTGCATCAATACCATGAACCATTGCCGCCTCTGCAATGGACTCCCCTTGTGCTGACGGACATCCCAGACAATGCATACCAATTTCCATAAGAATCGGCGCTGCGTCTGGATAATTCTGAAGTAATTCTCCAATCGTTGTATTTCCAGAAATAGCCATTTCTTCTCCTCCTTTACTATTTATCTGAGTATCAGATCGTTCTACGCCCACCTCAGTGTGCTTTTCTATTATAATCCGAAAAAAACAAATTATCAACCTGTTTATATAAAACCTATACCGTTGTTCAAATTATTCATACATTTTCATCAGTAATTTGAATACTTAAAAGTCAACAATTTTCGCGCTTTTTTTCGACATAATTCCAGATTCATGATAATTCAACAAAACGTTTGTTCTTTTTTTGTCCCGAATAATCCACCAAAATCGAGTGTTTTTATGTGGATAATGTGGATAACTTTAAAAAAATCTTCTGTTTTCCACGTTTTTTGCGTTTTTGTATGTGGATAAGTTGAAAACTCCTGTTCTTCCTTTTTCTACATATTTCTACATTTTTGTACATTTTGTCTAATCATTGTCTCCCTTTTTTCTACATTAAATTTCGGCAGGTTCATCTCCCCTGCCGAAACTGTCAATCATTAATTCTGTCTTCTTTTATTATACTCAGTCAATAACTAGAACATTCTACGAATTGTGATGATATTTGTATATGTGGCACTTGAAATACCAATCCCATGTGCCTCATCAATTGCATTCACAATGGTTCCATCTCCCATATACAGACCTACATGGCCATCATAACACATGATGTCACCCGGCATTGCATTCTCATAAGATACTTCATAGCCTGCACCTCGCATCTCTCCAGATGTTCTCGGAAGGTAGATTCCGAAATTCTGGTATACCGACTGTACAAAACCAGAACAATCTGCCCCGTCTGTCAGACTCGTACCTCCCCATACATATGGATTCCCAATAAACTGACATGCAAAATCTATAATTGCCTGTCCACTCTCCACTTGCTCTACAGATACCTGAGCCTGTGCCGCCGCTTCCTGTATCGCTGCCTCCCGCGCCTGCGCTTCTGCTTCCTCAGCCTGCCTCTGCGCCTCTTCTGCAGCCAGTCTTGCTTCCTCTTCTTCTCTTGACTCAGCATATGTGAAGTCTGATTGGACTGTTATATACTTTCCAGAAACCCAGCCGGCAATGTCTCCAACTTGCACCGGATACCATCCATCTACGGGGTCCCCTGTAATCTCATACTGTTCATCCATCTCAATCTGAGTCAGAATATCTGCGTCTGTATTCTGCCCATTTCTCACATTTAAAACATACGCCGTCACTGTCGCTGTTTTCTTACTTGCCTGATATGCATATTCTTTTGCTGCACCTCCGGTGTACAACAAGTCTGTTAATACATACCCTGTCACATTTCCCGATTGAATTTTGGTCCAGATACCTTCTGTTCCTATTACGGTAGCTGCCCCATCCTTATATAATTTTCCTACCCAATCGCTGAATTCGTTTGCCTCCGCGTGAACATATAAATATTCGGATACATTTGCAAACGCTATATTTGAATACTCCTCCTTCTCTGTTGGTACTAAATACAATTCTATGGAATGTTCTCTGCCGGATAGATAACATTCACTCAGCACTGACTCGATTCCCGCAACTGGTAATATCCCTGTATCCTGGGCATTTACTACTAGCGCTCTCCCCGGAACCATGATCGCACTTGCTAACGCAGAAACAATAATTTTCTTTCTAATACATTCTGATTTCATCTTAAAACCTCCTTACTGTTTTTTTATCTTTTGTAGGAAGTTTTAAATTGTTACGTAATTGTTAATTTTGTTACGGTGTCATTATAGCAATGTCACATTCCATTGTCAACCCTAATATGCTCTATTTTGTATGACAATATACGACTTTATATTACTTTTACAATTCGTTCATATAAGCTTTACGCATTTTATTTTGTTAACATTTATATTATATTTTGTAACATTTTATAGAAGAAACTCATTATCAAAATGCATTCATTTTTTAAAATATGGAACACATATGCTACTGGAAAACTCTTACAGTTGAGGGAGGAATAACAAAAAAAATATTAATTATCGTATTGACAAAACACAGAACTTCTATTATTCTAATTATAGTAATTATTATTGTTATTGATTTAAAAAGGAGGATTCCATTGCCAACTATAAAATACAGCCGACAACGCGAATCCATCAAAAATTATTTGACAACCACCAAAACTCATCCAACTGCGGATAGTGTTTACCTTCATACCAAAGAAGTGTTTCCAAATATCAGTCTGGGAACTGTATATCGTAATTTGAATCTTTTGGCTGATATGGGGGAAATCACAAAGATCGCAACACCGGATGGCGGAGATCGTTTTGACGGCCGTACAGAACCACACAATCATTTTTTCTGTACTTCCTGTAAACGTATCCTGGATTTGGATATGGATATGCGTCATATGGATCAGCTTAACCAACTTGCACAACAGAATTTTAATGGTGCTATTCACTACAGCACCACTCTATTTTATGGGACTTGCAGTAAATGCAAGGAAAACTCTTAATAAGAATTTAATGCATATATATGCATTAAAATAAATTGCCAATTATGGCACACAATCAATCAATTTTCAGAAAAGGAGAACAAAATTATGAAAAAATTCGTATGTACCGTATGTGGTTATGTTCATGAAGGAGATGCAGCGCCGGCAGAATGTCCAATTTGTAAGGCATCCGCAGACAAGTTTAAAGAGCAGACTGGTGGCAGAGAGTGGGCTGCTGAACACGTTGTGGGCGTAGCAAAGGGCGTTAGCGAAGATATCGTTGCAGACCTGAGAGCTAATTTCGAAGGCGAGTGTTCCGAAGTTGGTATGTATCTTGCAATGGCAAGAGTTGCTCATAGAGAAGGATATCCTGAAATCGGTCTTTACTGGGAAAAAGCTGCTTTTGAAGAAGCAGAACATGCTGCTAAATTTGCAGAATTGTTAGGTGAAGTTGTAACAGACAGCACCAAGAAGAATCTTGAGATGAGAGTTGACGCTGAAAACGGCGCTACTGCTGGTAAATTTGATCTTGCAAAACGTGCAAAAGCTGCAAACTTGGATGCAATCCACGATACCGTTCATGAGATGGCTCGTGATGAGGCAAGACACGGAAAAGCATTCGAGGGACTTCTGAAAAGATATTTCGGCTAAAAAGAAGACAAATTCTTTCTTGTATTCAGACCTGAAGGGAGACAAGCCCTTCAGGTCTGATTCTTTTACTCTTGTTTTGAAATCAACGCCAGTTTTTGCTCTCTACTCAGGTGCTTAAGCGCATATTCCCTCTTCATTGCCTCTTCCTTTGTAGAAAAGCTTTCGTAATATACTAATTTTACTGGCCTTCGGTGTTTTGTATACTTCGCACCTTTTCCATCGTTGTGCGCCTTCACTCGTCTTTCCAGATCATTGGTCCAACCTGTATATAATGTACCATCACAACATTTTAAAATATATGTATAATTCATCTTTCTCCTCTTGCCGGAAAGAAATTCCAGACGACTCGTTTCCCAGACTCTATTCTCTGCATATTGTATCATTATTTTATCCACACTGCAAAATAAACCTGCATACGTCCACAAAGGATAAAACACCATGCATAAAAGTTGTGCGGGCGCAATTTGTGAAGCCAATATGAGGGACTGGCCCTCAAAATTTTAGGCCATAAAAAGGGACTGTCCCTCGCATTGTCACGCAAATAAGAGGGACTGCCCCAGGATTTACTCCATATAATCCATCGGGTTTACCGATTCTCCATCTTTACGAACTTCAAAATAAAGATTTGTTCCTTCCAAGCTGTAATATTTTGTTGGTTGGCTGAGATATCCGATCAGATCGCCTTTTGCCAGATACTGGCCTTCTGAGATCGGAAGTTCTTGTAATTGACCATAAGTTGCTTCATAACCATTTCCCATATCGAGAGTTACTGTGATTCCCGTCTGAGCTAACTGGTCTATGCTTTTTACCGTACCTGCAGCCGCTGCATAAATCGGCTCGGCCTCCTCACCCGAAATAATCAAAGCAGGATTATACCGATATTGATCCAGCGTCGTAAAATACGTTGTCTGATCCATACTATAATTAATCAGAATATTGCCGCTGGCTGGCCAATCCAAAAGGCTGTCCTCTGTAAAAGCAGCCGAGGATGCCGAATTACCGGAAGTACTAACATTCTCATTCGTTGTTTCTGCAGGAGTTGATGTATCATCTGCACTGTCTTCCTCCTCCACTTCTGGCTCAGGTTCTTCTTTTTCAATTTCAGGCAGCACGATATCTTCTGTATTTGCCTGCTCACTTTCTTCATTCAGGGCACGTTCCATCTCTTCGGATTTTGCAAGCTGCTCTTCCAGATTTTTCTGGTAATTTTTAAATGTATATACTCCCATGATTGCAATCACGGCCGCAACGCAGATTACAGCTCCAACTGTAGCACCCTTTCCTTTCATTTGAAATGGACTTTCCTTTTTATTCATATTCATCACCTCTGGTCATATTTTTACCAGAAAGTAATGGTGTTATTCTAGTTTTGTAAATATTTCTCCGGCATCTTCGAGGATTGTTCCTTCAAAAAAATATGCAAGGATATCGCTGTAATGATTTCCTTTTTCTGCCATTTTATTAGCGGACCACTGGCTCATTCCAAGACCATGTCCATTGCCAGTCGCGGTCAATACCAGCTCATCGTCCTCCCCATCTTTGATCGAAAATGCACTGGAAGCCAGCGCCAGTGACTGTCGGAATTGCTCTCCACTGAGTATGGTATTACGTATCCGCAATTTTGTCACATACCCTGCGGAATCCACTTCTTTAATCTCGAAATCTGCAAAGGTAAGTGGCCTCTTTGCTGTCTCTTCCTCGACTGCCACAAAGTCTGCCTGACATTTTTCCTGAATTTCTTGATACGGCAAGCGATATATATGCAACTCCTCTTCCGCTTCTTTGTCCTCCGGACATTCCTTCATGGTCAAATATGGATATTCCTGTGTTCCCCATACCTCAGACGCATTTCTTGTGGTTCCATTACTCGACTGATGAAATGGCACCATCGCATAGCTACCGTTAAACATCAGCACTTCCCCCGCCGTATCCCGAATCGCCTTCTGAAATTTATCATAGTATTCTGCATAATTGATTCCCCATTTTTTTTCCAGCTCTTCCTTGCTCCAGTATTCCATGCTCACTTCATTTCCCTTTGTCTGTTCCAACTCCTGGTACAACGATGTTCGCAAAATGACAGCTTGAGCTTTTAATGCTTCCAATTCTATATCCGCCGCAATCTCCTTTGCCAACACCCCCACAAAATATTCTTCCCACAATACCTGCTGTTGACGCTCCCCATTATTAAAATAAATATATGCCGCTTTTACGTTTCCGGCCGATGTTATTTTTGAGCCATTCATAAAAACAGTCACTACATAAGGAAGTAACACCAAAATACACAAAAAAGACAGTAAGGATTTCACCTTCTGTCTGAAAATATATTTTTCCATAAAAAGAATAACCCTCCATATTGCAGTATATGAAGGGTTATTCTTTCCTATTCGGGTTTGTTATCTGTAGACGAGGTATCGTATCCTTCCTCACCTGTGAAATCCTGGTATACATATGGAATGTTTTCCGTCTGCGCTTCCTGCTCATTTACATGATCCACTTTTTGATCGGATGTATTCTCTGGCTCATCATGTCTCACAAAGTTATTTTCATCATGATCTAACGGAAGAATAGGCGGTATGATTTCCGGTGTTTTTGGCAGATCCGGCTCCATTCCTGCATTATAACTCTTATTGCGATACACCAACAGGCAAATCGCTTCGTACAACGGAACGGTGACACTGAGAATCGAATGCACGATCGCTGTCGTTTCCGTCGTAAATTTGTGGAAAATCTGATAGTCCACCAATACACATAGCACTTTATAAACTGCTGTAT
This sequence comes from Hespellia sp., assembly GCA_022790755.1. Taxonomy (GTDB): domain Bacteria; phylum Bacillota; class Clostridia; order Lachnospirales; family Lachnospiraceae; genus Mediterraneibacter_A. The sequence goes on from JAAVXR010000073.1 coordinate 53,757, forward strand.
ATGCCAACGCCAGCAAACAGAATACTACAATGAGAAAGATCAGCATAACAAGCGCAAAACCGTACCCTCCTCCGGCCGTTCCGATGGCAATCACTGTACCCATTCCAATCCCCCAGAGGACAGCGCCGAGTACACCAAATACAAGATTCTTCATAATCGGCAATACAATCATCCAGATTCCCGGACTGCGAACAGTACGTTTTTGAAACTTAATATCCCCGGATAATTCCCCTTGCAGGTAATATCTTGCAAAAGGAATAAACGCCAGCCATGGATATTCCATGCCTTCTCTCTGCGCCATGCGATGCATCGCAAACGCTTTGAGCAGATAATTTACCAGCTTTACCACAAGTACGATCAAAATCGCTGCCAGATATATGAGAAAAATTGTCATTATTATGCTTTCCTCCGATGGTCCGACATACTCATACGCATACTCTCGAAAATAATCTTCATTATATCCCATATCGTTCTCCTTTGCTATTCTGTAAGCAACACTCCGTATCCATTAGTCTTCTGGCGATATTGTAATTTTTTCAAGATGCCAGATATCTCTGACATACTCTTCTATTGTCCGGTCTGACGTAAATTTCCCACTGCTCGCGGTATTCAAAAGTGCCATTCTTGCCCATCTTTTACGGTCACGGTATGTCTCCTCAACCTTTTTCTGCGCCTCCGCATAGGCTCGGAAATCTTTCAATATAAAATACATGTCCGCGCGTGGTGTCACATGCCGGTTCAGGAGAGAATTATACAAATTTTTGTACATGCCGCGATCTCCGTTTGCATAGGTTCCGTCGATCAGTTGATCAACAACCCGTTTCAGCTCCCAATCATTGATATAAATGTCCGTCGGATTGTAACCACCATTATTCTCATAGTTGATGACTTCTTCAGAACTCATACCAAAAATAAATGCATTCTCAATTCCCACTTCTTCCACAATCTCTACGTTTGCGCCATCCATGGTTCCAAGAGTTGGTGCTCCATTCAACATAAATTTCATGTTGCTGGTTCCGGAAGCTTCCTTGGACGCCGTAGAAATCTGTTCGCTGACATCTGCTGCCGCAAAAATCAGCTCAGCATTGGATACACGATAATCCTCTATAAATACGACCTTCAGCTTTCCATTGATGCTGCGGTCATTGTTCACCACATCCGCCACAGAATTGATCAGTTTGATGGTCTCTTTCGCCCGCAGATAACCAGCTGCTGCTTTTGCACCAAAAATAAACGTTCTCGGATAAAACGCCATTTCCGGATGTTCTTTGATCTGATTGTACAGATACATAACATGAAGTATATTCAAGAATTGCCGTTTATACTCATGCAAGCGTTTTACCTGTACGTCAAAAATGGATCTCGGATCTACTTCAATTCCATTGTGTTCCAGAATATATTTTGCAAGCCGCTCTTTATTTTTATACTTGATCTCCATAAATTCTTCACACGCAGTTTCATCGTCTACAAACGGCTTCAAACGGCTGATCTGAGATAAATCTGTAATCCAACCGTCTCCAATCTTAGCACTCACCCAATCAGCCAGACGAGGATTCCCGTGAAGCAAGAAACGGCGCTGTGTAATTCCGTTCGTTTTGTTATTAAATTTCTCAGGCATCATCTGATAGAAATCTTTCAATTCCTGATTCTTTAAAATATTTGTGTGCAGCCTTGCTACACCATTCACAGAAAATCCAGCTACAATCGCCAAATGTGCCATTTTTACCTGTCCATCCATCAAAATAGCCATTTTACGGACTTTGTTCTCGTCTCCTGGATACAATCTCCGAATCTCTGCAATAAAACGACGATCAATTTCCTGGACAATCTGATAAATACGAGGCAGAAGACGGGAAAACAGATCAATCGGCCATTTTTCCAGCGCTTCCGACATAATCGTATGATTCGTGTATGCACACGTTTTTGTTGTGACGTCCCACGCATCTTCCCAACTCAGTCCTTCTTCGTCGATCAAAAGACGCATCAGTTCCGCAACTGCAACGGTAGGATGTGTATCATTCATTTGGATGACTACTTTTTCATAAAGCTTACGCAGGTCGCCATCCGTCTCTCTTTTATATTTTGCAATCAATGTCTGAACACTGGCTGAAATAAAGAAATATTGCTGTTTCAGACGAAGCTCTTTTCCAGCGTAATGATTATCATTTGGATACAAGACTTCTACAATATTTTTCGCCAGATTTTCTTGTTCTACAGCTTTGTGATAATCTCCCCTGTCAAAAGAATCCAGTTTAAAGTCAACAATCGCTTTTGCATCCCAGATACGCAGCGTATTTACCATATGATTGCCGTATCCGATGATTGGCATATCATATGGAATAGCCAGAACGGATTCATAATTTTCCTGGATAAAGTTCTCTTTTCCAGTCTCCGGATCTCTCTCGAAGCGAATATTTCCGCCAAAACGAACTTCTTTCGTGTATTCTTCCCGGCGAATTTCAAAGGGATTTCCATCTTTCAGCCAGTCATCCGGTGTTTCAACCTGATAGCCATTTTCGATCTTTTGTTTGAACATCCCATATTTATACCGTATCCCACATCCATAAGCCGGATATCCTAACGTCGTCAATGAATCCAAAAAGCAGGATGCCAGTCGTCCAAGACCACCGTTACCGAGCGCTGGATCTGGCTCTTCATCTTCCACGACATTCATGTCGATTCCCAGCTCTTCCAGAGCCTCTTTTACCGCTTTATATGCAGTCAAATTGATCAGATTATTGCCTAGAGCACGCCCCATCAAAAATTCCATGGACATATAGTAAACGGTTTTCACGCCACTTTTAAATTCCTTCTGTGTTGCAACCCAATCATCCATGATCGCATCTTTCACAGCATATGATACCGCCTGAAAGATCTGCTGTGTTGTCGCCTCATCCAGATTCTTTCGAAACAGTCTTCTCACATTATCTTGTACTTCTTGTTTAAATGTTTCCTTTTCAAATATCTTGTTCACTATTTCACCTCTCTCGCTACACCCATTGTAACCTTTTCACCATTAATATTCCATTCTTTTACGTATCCTTCTGGAGTAACCTTTTGCAGGCGATTAGCAAGCACCTCACTTCCGATCAGGCTTTGCTGCTTTTCAAAAATATTTTCTGCTTTCTGACTTCCCTGATAGGTAACGCAGATTTTATCGGTCACTTCAAATCCAGCCTCTTTTCTCATCGTCTGAATCTTACTGATCAATTCTCTGACAAATCCTTCTTCCAGCAATTCTTCCGTCAGATTGGTATCTAAAACTAGCGTAATTCCATTATCATCTTCTGAAACATACCCTTCCATTTGAGCAGTATCAATCAAAAGGTCTTCTTTAAACAATGTGATTTCCTGGCCATTTACATCCAGTTTCAGCGCTCCAGTCTCGTTCACTTCATCCATTGCCGCATTGCCATCCACAGCATTCAATGCCGCCTTAATACCGCCCAAAAGCTTCCCATACTTTGGTCCCACCGTCTTCAGTTGCGGTTTAAACGTATAGGATGTGAAATCACGGACATCTTCTGTAAACGTTACCTTCTTTACGTTTAACTCTTCCAATACAATCTGTTGATAAAAATCTGGCAGTGAAAACGCTGCTTTTATAAACATCTGGCCAATTGGCTGACGATTTTTAATATTTGCCGTATTTCTGCATGCACGACCCATAACAACCAATTTCAATACGTTTTCCATGTTAGCTTCCAGCTCTTTGTCAATATAGCTTTCCTCAACCTCAGGATATTTACACAGATGAATGCTTTCCGGTGCAGACGCATCCAGCCCTCTTACCAGATTCTGGTAAATCTGCTCCGTCATGAATGGAATCATCGGAGCCGCCAACTTGGAAACCGTTACAAGAGCCGTGTACAACGTCATATATGCGTTGATCTTGTCCTGCTCCATCCCTTTGGCCCAAAAGCGCTCTCGGCTTCTTCTAACATACCAGTTACTCATATCATCCACAAAGTCCTGCAATGCTCTGGCAGTTTCTGGGATTTTGTAATCATTCAAAGACTCATCCACCGTCTTTACCAATGTATTCAGTTTGGACAGCAACCATTTATCCATGACGGATAATTTCTCATATTCCAGCGTATATTTCGTCGCATCAAATGCATCAATGTTTGCATAAAGCACAAAAAACGCATACGTATTCCAAAGTGTGCCCATAAATTTGCGTTGTCCTTCCACCACCGCTTTTCCATGGAAACGGTTAGGCAGCCACGGTGCGGAATTGCTGTAGAAATACCAACGGATTGCATCTGCACCATACTTCTCCAGCGCATCAAACGGATCGACTGCATTTCCTTTGGATTTGCTCATCTTCTGTCCATTTTCATCCTGCACATGCCCCAATACAATGACATTCTTATAAGGAGACTTATTAAAAATCAAGGTAGATATTGCAAGCAGCGAATAGAACCAACCACGCGTCTGATCCACGGCTTCCGAAATAAAATCTGCCGGAAACTGCTGCTCAAATAGAGCCTGATTTTCAAACGGATAATGATGCTGTGCAAAAGGCATCGAACCAGAATCAAACCAACAGTCAATCACTTCCGGAACCCGATGCATTTCTTTCCCACATTTCGGACAATGAATGGTCACGTCGTCGATATAGGGACGATGCAGCTCGATATCTTCCGGACAATTATCAGACATAGACTTTAATTCTTCAATGCTTCCGATGGAATGCTGATGTCCGCATTCACATTCCCAGATGTTTAGAGGCGTTCCCCAATATCTGTTACGGCTAATTCCCCAATCCTGTACATTTTCAAGCCAGTCCCCAAACCGACCTTTTCCGATATTTTCCGGAATCCAGTGAATCGTGTTATTATTCGCAATCAGATCATCCTTCACTTCCGTCATTTTAACGAACCAGGATTCCCGTGCATAATAGATCAGCGGGGTATCACATCTCCAACAATGTGGATAACTATGCTCAAATTTGGGAGCGTCAAACAGCATTTCTCTGGCTTCCAGATCTTTGAGTACTTCCGGGTCTGCTTTCTTGACGAATAATCCTGCAAATGGTGTGGACTGCGCCATATTCCCTTTGTCATCTACAAGCTGAACAAACGGCATGTCGTATTTCCGGCAGACATTCGCATCATCCTCACCAAACGCCGGCGCAATATGCACCACTCCAGTACCGTCTGTCAAGGTGACATAGTTGTCGCAGGTGATATAAAATGCTTTTTTATTCTGTCCCTTGATACCGTCCGCCGCACACTGATACAACGGCTCATATTCTTTGTACTCTAAGTCTTTTCCAACATACGTTTCCAAGACCTCATAAGCAGCATTTCCATCCGTCGCCAAAGGCCCTAGAACCGTATCCAGAAGCGCCTCAGCCATATAATAGGTATATCCGTCTATACATTTTACTTTCGCATAAGTTTCCTTTGGATTGACACAAAGACCTAAGTTGGACGGCAGCGTCCATGGAGTCGTGGTCCACGCCAGAATATACGCGTCCTCCCCTTTTGCTTTGAATCTTACAATCGCGGAACGTTCTTTGATATCCTTATACCCCTGTGCAACCTCCTGCGCAGAAAGTGGTGTTCCACATCTTGGGCAATATGGTACAATCTTAAATCCTTTATACAGCAGGTCCTTTTCCCAGATTTGCTTCAGCGCCCACCATTCCGACTCGATAAAGTCGTTGTCATAAGTGACATAAGGATGGTCCATATCCGCCCAGAATCCAACGGTGCCAGAAAAGTCTTCCCACATTCCCTTATATTTCCAGACACTCTCCTTACACTTATCAATAAAGGGCTCCAGACCATATTCCTCAATCTGTTCCTTCCCATCCAAACCAAGTGCTCTCTCCACTTCCAGCTCAACTGGAAGACCATGCGTATCCCAACCCGCTTTGCGCGGAACCCGATATCCCTTCATCGTGCGATATCGCGGAATCATATCTTTGATGACACGCGTCAGCACATGTCCAATGTGTGGTTTCCCATTTGCAGTCGGCGGTCCGTCATAAAATGTATATTCTGGACAACCTTCCCGTTCATCCATACTCTTCTGGAAAATATCATGCTCTTCCCAGAACTTTTCAACCTCTTTCTCCCGATCTACAAACCGTAAATCAGTCGATACTTTCTGATACATATCCTCTCCTCCATCTTTGAAATTCGATCTTCACCAAAAAACAAAGTACGCATTCCCCGAAGGGCTTTTACTCTATAGGGATAACAGAGTCATTTCCTTATAGAATAAAAAAACTTTCGTCCTTGTAAAAGGACGAAAGCTAAACTATCGTTATACCACCTGTTACACCGCACAGTCATGCGTGTTCCCTTTAACGGCGGAACACCGTCAGAGACTACTCCGAATCCGTTTCATCCACTGCTGCTCGGAAGTGATATTCAGATATATCCTACTCGTACCGGACTCGCACCATCTCCGACTCGCTTACACTTTAAAATATATCCTACTACCTTCGTCATGGCATTTCGTATTTTCCGTACTATTATAGTAAGAAAAATGAAATTCGTCAAGGATTTTCGACCCGATTCCTATTATTTCCCCTTTTATCAAGCCAGTTCTTTCAATAATTCTTGCAGATACTGCCACATGTGGGAAATGGACTCTTTCGACACTTTCTCTTTGGTGGAATGCACGTCATACAGATTCGGTCCCGTGGAGATGATATCCAATCCTGGCTTTTTGCCGTCCCAATAACCACACTCAAGTCCTGCATGTATTGCAGCGACTTCTGCTTTCTTCCCAAACATTTTTTCGTACAATGCGATTGCCTTGTCTCTCAATGGCGACTCCGAACGATACTGCCATCCAGGATAATCAAACTCAAATATACACGCATCGCTGTAGCTGTCGCCAATAACCTGTAGTTTGTTTCTCAACATTTGCTTCCGTGATTCCACAGAACTTCTCAGCGACATCAAGAGCGTCAATGTCTTATCCTCACAAGTGAGAGCGCCCAAATTCATAGAAGTCTCTATCAGATCATCCACTGCAAAAGAGTAACCGGACACTCCATCTGGAATCAGTATCAACGCATTCATGATATTTTCCTGATATTTTTTCGTATATACTTCCGCATCTTTCGTCGGTTTTCCCTCTGTCAGTGCAAAGGAAATGGTATCCGTATACTGTAATTCCGCCTGGAATATGGCTTCTGTATCGGATATTTTTGCCTTGATATCTTTCAGCTCTTCCGGCGCTACATACAATACAATGCTGGCATCTTTCGCAATTGCATTTGCCTTCCCCGGCGCATCAATGCTGCCAATCCAGACCTGCATGTCGCGCAGTTCATACAAAAGCCTTCCCAGTAACACGATTGCATTGCCCAGACCATTTCCAATATTGATCCCGGAATGTCCTCCTGCAAGCCCCTGAAAATCAATCTGTAGCGGAACCACCGGCTGTTGCAACCTCTGCGTCTCTATATTCCAGATCATACGGCTTCTCACGCCGCCAGCGCAGCTCGTGTAGAATACACCTTCCTCTTCCGAATCCAAATTAATAAATCTAGTTCCTTTTAAAGAAGAAATGTCAATCGTCTCCGCACCGCTTAATCCTGTTTCCTCCTGGACCGTGAAGATCACTTCCAAATCCGGATGAGCAATCGAATCACTATCCAAGATTGCCAGACAGAACGCTACCGCAATTCCATTATCGGACCCCAACGAAGTGCCTTCCGCGTAGTAGTATTTCTCATCTTCTTTCACTTCGATTCCATTTTCATAGACATGATCACATCCGTTGTCTTTGACATACACCATGTCCAAATGTCCCTGCAGAATCACTGCATCTCCTGCATTCGGTACTGTCGCCGGTTTACGGATAATTACATTATAATACTCGTCCTGCGTCACATCCAAACCACGCTCTTTTGCAAAAGAAACAATATAATCGCTGATTGCTTTCTCATCACCGGATGCCCGCGGAATTGAGCACACTTTTTTAAAATAGGAAACCACTTTCTGTTCATCCATATTTTCTTACCTGTCCTCCTGATATTTTCGCAGTTTTGTTCCTAATATCCTGCGACACCCATACGTTTACAGATATCAACGAGTTCAGGATCTACGTACTTACCATTTTCCTCGATTGCTTTTCCATCCAGAATAATGGAAGGCTTCGAAACCACTCCATCCGTATGGGATGCTGCCGTCCAATAGCTACCGCGAATCATCTTGCCCTGGCTTCCGATTCCAAATTCCATACAGCCAAAGATTCTTTCATCTTCTACAATACGACCGGTTGCCTTTGTCACGCCCGGATTAAACCCGAGTGAATAGTGCGCCAGACGGAACATATTCGGATCATCAAAGGAATGCAGCCATGCGCTATATCTTTCTGCATCTTTGCCACCCTCGATCTTCACAACTCGTCCATCTTCCAGAGTCAATTCAACTTTGTCAGAGAGAATTCCCATGTCTGTCGGTGGGAAAATCGCCGCATCAAACACCAGTTTTCCATTGATGGTCTCCTCGATCGGACACCAACTGATCTGTCCACACATCATAAATGGATAACCTTTGAAGGTGGCAAGTTGTCCAGAATGACGCACCGGTCTTCCTTCATTTCTAGCCGTCAAGTTGGTTCCATTGGCATCTTTGATGATAATTTCATTGCCAAACTCCATCTTTGCCTTCAACGCCTCGCCGAGTTCCACAACCAGCTCGACATTTACCTTACCGATACAATTGACGATCATTGTCACATCCATACCGGTTAGATTGATATAACGGCAACCAAAATCTATCGCTTTACGCCAGGATTCGCATAACATGATGGATGCATAAGAAAGTTCAATCCATACATCGGCCACTGCCACTGCATTTCCCAGCGGCGCAACTGGTTCTGCATATGCCGCATCCGATGTCGGACAATATACCAGTACCGGGTTCGCCCCTACTATATATGCTGCATTCATGATCGCATCCAGTACTCGCTTATCCGTAGAGGTGTCTCCTGTTACCACCACATTTTCTCCCGGTTTTACCAGCATCACATCATGTACCAGCTTATAAGCTGCCTTGCTCACCTCATATGATAAATACTCCGGTGCCATCTCGATTCCAATTGGATATTCCATAGGTCAATTCCTCCTTTTACAAATATTCTGCAATTCCAAGTTTCTTACAGTAATCCACACAAACCGGATCTTTGTATATTCCGTTCTCCTCCAGAACCTCTCCATCCAAGATAATGGTAGGTTTGGATACTACCCCATCCGTATGGGCCGCTGCATCCCAAAATGCGCCCATCAAGCTCTCTCCTTGGCTTCCCAGGCCAAATTCGATACAACCGAAAATTCTTTCATCTTCCACAATACGGCCGGTTGCCTTGCGCACTCCCGGATTGAATCCGATCGAATAATGAGCCAAACGATACATATTCGGATCATCAAAAGAGGCCATCCATTTGCTGAAAATGTCAGCTTCCGTATTACCCGTAATCTCTGTTACTCGCCCTTCTTTCAGCGTAATCTTAACGGGATCTTTGACCAGGCCAATTTCACTCGGCGGGAAAATCGCTGCATCAAATACGATCGTTCCCTCAATGGTTTCCTCCACCGGACACCAGCTCACCTGACCCCCTAGCATGATCGGATAGCCTTTTTTGGTCGCAAGCTGCCCGGAATGCTTTACACGACGGCCCTGATTGTACGCTTTCAAATTGGTTCCATTTGCATCCTTGATAATCACTTCATTCGATGCTTGTACCTTCTGTGTCAAGTATTCGCCAAACTCAACCAATGTTTTGTAATCCACTTTTCCAACCGTATTGGTCAGCATGATTGTATCCATACCACACAGACAGGTATATCTTGCCCCATTTGCCAATGCCTTCTGGAAACATGGAGTGTGCATAACACAGTAGTATGCAAATTCAATCCAAACATCCGCTGCTGCCACCGCGTTTGCGATCGGCAATGCAGGCTCCTCAAACGCTTTGTATGTCGTAGGATATTTAATCATCACCGGATTGGCGCCGATCGTATAAGCCGCGCTCATCACCGCATCCACTACCCGCATATCCGTTGAAGTATCCGCAGTTACTACTACAGATTCACCGGGTTGTACCAACATTACGTCTCTGACCAGCTTCATTGCTGCTTTCTGCACTTCGTATGACAAATAATCGTCCGTCATTTCAATGCCAATAGGATATTCCATGATACATCTCTCCAATCTAATATTATATTTGCTCCGAATCAAGCCCCCAGGAGCCAAAAACAGACGGTGCACTTATATGGTATTTTACCATATTATGCGCCGTCTGTAAGCTTTTCCGATAAAAAATATGTTTTTATTCTGTCAATTAACTCTTCTTGCCCAACTGCAGGGTCGATGTAAAGAAACTATGGAGGGCAGCACCCGCGATAGCACCTGCACCCAAAATATAAAGAATCGACTGTCCTTCCTCGCCTTTTACTTTGATGACAATTACACGGATAACCAAAGCTATGATTACCGTAATACCTGTCAGCGTACTTCCAACCAGCATACCCGTTGCAAAAAGAACGCCCAACTGCTTACTTGGTCCACCGATAAACTGCAATACTGCACCTGGAATCGCAAAAATCAACAGCCATTTGGCAATTTCCATATTGGAACCAGCATCAATGGTCGTCACAAATGTACGGGAAACCGGTGCAAACATATCATTTCCAAAGTAAGTCTTGTACATTACCAAAACAATTACAAACGCTACCAAAAATGAAATCATCTCTGCAATGTACTGCTGTTTCCGTCCAATTTTTTCAAATTCTGGATCTGCACCTTGTCCGCGCAGAATCCATCCGCACTTCAAGTCATACGCCATATCAGAGAATGCAGGACCTGTCGCAGCCGTATAACCAGCCAAAAGTCCCAGCGGAAGCTTCGGAAAGCCCATCAGCATACCAACCAACAGGAAGATCAAAGCCGTCGCAAATCCAGGGAACCAGCCGGAGTGCATTGCCGACATCCCGACAATCAACTCGGATGCAATCGCAGAGAACGCCGCAAAGATAATCCAGAGAATCAACTGCACAACTGACATCTGGGAATAGATTCCGCTGACAACCGCCAAAAAGATCGCTACAACCACATATGCAACGTATCCCCAGACAAGCGCGCCCTTCATATCAGAAAGACTCGACGTAAATTTGCCTGCGACACTGCCTTTGCCATCTTCCTTTTTGAACAGCATCACACCCACCTGAATCAAAGCCACAAGGCCGGCACCGATCATGATGCCATGAGGTATGTAATACTGGCTCAGAGAAATTCCCTGATCCCCTGTCACACCAATCACAAGCGCACCAACACCAAAAGCGCCCAACGCCCAGATATCACCAATCCAGGCAACACCAAGAAGGTCAGTCGGAATTCCCATAACCTTACCGCCAACACCGATGACAATACCCACGATCAAAAGCAATGCCTTTCGCCCTTTATTGACAACTGCAAGGATCGTCTCCGCAGATGCAATTCCTGGAGGCCATGGCTCGGAAGCCGGGAACATCGGTGTATCAAATGTTTTGTACAGAATCGTTGCATCAATAATAGTCGCCAGCAACACACCGATCAGCATCGGGACTACCAGTGACATTTCACCCATCAAATAGGGAATACCGATTGGAAGAATCAGTGAATTCGCCGCTGAAAACGTCGCACCGGAAATATTCGTCTGTACCAAGTTCTGCGAATTGATGTCTCGATATTTCTTAAATATTCCAAGCGGAATTCTCGACAACACAATTGCGAACAATGCTCCGACAATCGAGGTGTTCGTACTGATACCAATACGCACAATCAGTTCCAATCCAATGATTGCACCAACGACAGCCAATAAAAGATTCAAGATCAATATCGCCGGGTCCAACGCTGATGGATGTTGTTTGTTCTTCTCGTTCATATAACGCCCTCCTTAAACTCCAAATGAAGCAATCATTTCACTGACTGTCCGCGCTAGGCATGTCCTGCATAGCAAAACCGGTTTTCCGGTAATAGACGCAACCAGTTGTTTTGCCTTCACAGAAAAACCGATACAATCCATTACGATTATATCCGCGTCTATGTCCTTCGCCTTTTTCGCGGCTGCCTCTACCTCAGCCATCTCCCCATATGGGTTTGCTGCAATCGGAGTAACTTTCTCCACAAGCGGTCCCCACTGATCGTATGCCTGCTGTACCTGCTGCTCATCTGGTGTGATTACTATGATATTCGATCGGGGACTCAACGCTTTTGCAAGTCCATTTAAAATCTTAGCCGGATACACCAAAGGCACATTTGCTGTAAATACATCTGGAAACGTCCCTGCGCAAAAAATCATAATCAATTTCACGCCTTCCTTCTCCAAATTATCAATGCATTTCTGCATGCGTTCCAATATAAAACTTTCTCCAAATTTTGCAAAAGTTCCATCCTGCATCCGGGAAACCAGAACATAATCCGATTCCTTTGGCGCCATCGCTTTGATCTCCTCTTTCGTCAAACCGTCCAAAGCCCCAGCCTGAAGGAGTTCTACTTCTTCTCCAAAAATCGGCATAATATCTGGTGTCACATCTACTCTCGGCGACTGACCGATGGTAACTGCACCAATCTTCATGAACCCACCTCCATTTATCGTTTTGTGTCCCACTGCTTATCACAGTATCGTTTATACAAAAAGAGGCTTATCCCAAGGATTATAGATAAGCCTCTTTGCTGTATCAATATTCATCTACAGATTGATTTTATCATAATATCAGATTAAAATGAAATTATAAATTTTTATAATGTAATAAACAGATTTTATAACTAATCTATAAATTCTATTAAATTTTTATGAATCTGTAGAAAAGGAGTTTTTCTGATGTTAGATATCAAATTAGATACCTTTCTCGTCCTCTGCGAGACAAGAAACTACACAAAAACAGCCGCTTTTTTGAATATTACGCAACCTGCAGTCACACAACACATCAAATCTCTGGAAAAACACTATCAGACAAAACTGATCTGTTATGATGAGAAACGGCAACTCCAGCTTACAAAACAGGGAGAATTACTGCGCGATTTCAGCCAGACAGTCAAAGCTGATTCTGCACGCATTCGTACCCTTCTGAAAACACAGACAGAAACTGAGGAGATTCGACTGGGTGCGATTTCTTCTATCGGTGAGCGTTTTGCCCCACATTTTATTGCCAACTTTTTGCAAAAATATCCAGATAAAAAAATCAGCATGTTTCTCGGTGAGGCCGATAACCTGCTGATGCAATTACAAGAGGGAACTCTTCATTTTTGTATTTCCGACAACTATTGTCCGCCGAATCAATTCGAAAGCGAGGTGCTATTTGAATCAGAAACGGTCTGCATTTGCTCTCCAAAGCATCCTCTGGCTGGCCAAAATGTTTCTTTTAAACAACTGAACCCTTATCGACTGATTTATCAGGGAAGTCACTCCTTTTCCTATCAAAACCTGCTCCAGATTCTACATAAGTACAATCAGGAACCAGATAATTTCTCTTCTTATATGGAAGCTGGAAGTATCAACGCCGTCAAAGAACTGGTAACACAAGATGTCGGCATCGCATTTCTTTATCATTATGCAGTGGAGGAAGATTTAAAACAAGGACGTTTGAAACAAATTTCTATCCATCGTTTTTCTTCCCCTTGTACATTCAGCTTTACTTGGAGCAAGAACAGCTACTTTGAAAAACAATCCCGACAGTTTTTGGACGTCTGCCGGTCAGTCCTTCATTCATAAGAAGGACTTTAATTTTTCTTTCCTCTCTTTGTTGTATTTGATATTTGATTCTTTGTCCGATTCTTATAAGCCGCTTTTCTTCTTCGTCTACGCTGATTGATTCGATGAAAATGTATAGAACAATAACACACTCCGGCCAATATAAGAACCGCTGCGACTCCCATCATGATCTTTACCGGCAAAGAGAAGCCTTCTTTCTCTTTTTTTTCTGTCTTTTTCACTTCTTGTACTATGGGGTCCGATTTTCCAGTAAGTTTTTTATAAAAATCAGCCTGTAAAACGACTTTCGCGCTTCCTACCGGCTGTCCCTCATAGGTATAGCTTACCCGCGCCTCTCTTCTCTGTTCATCCTCAATCGGCTCATACTCTTCTTCCAATTGACTTACTTCAATTCCTTTTGGAAGCACGACATACGCATCATCTTCCAAATACTTCTCAATCTTTTCTTTATCCATACACTCTTCCAGAGAAACCTTGGAAAAGTTGCCATACACATAGTCAAACATCGCTCGGGTATCTGTGTAGACATTTACACCGTAAGATTTTAAATTTACCGCGACCAGCTGCATATCTCCATTATCCGCAAACGTCACCAGTGTTGTCTTTGCCTGATCTGTAAATCCGGTCTTCCCACCGACACAATATTCGTAATAATGAGGATTCGACGGCTGCAACATTTTATGATTCTGCTGAAACACCCGCTGCTCAGGAACAAGATTGGTAGGAGGAATGATATGCTGCAGTGTACTGGTAATCTTGCGGAATTCTTCATGTCCAAACACTTCCGCCCCGATCACCGCCATATCGTGTGCTGTCGTGTAGTGCTGATCATCGTGCAGCCCATTCGCATTTACCCAATGTGAATTCGTACAGCCAATCTCTTTTGCACGGTCATTCATCGCCTGAATAAATGTATCGTATCCACCGCCCATTGTTGTCCCGACACTTTCCGCCACCGCATAGGATACTTCATTGGCAGATGCCAAAAGAACTGCATACAGCGCATCTTCCAAAGAAATTTCTTCTCCAGGTTTCATTCCGATATGCGCGTCTCCGTACTCCAAAAAAGAAATGGAATCTTCGGAAAAAGTTACTTTATCCGTCAATTCTGCATTCTCCAACGCCACAAGCGTTGTAAGTATCTTTGTAATACTGGCCGGATAATGTTGTTCATTGGAACGCTTATCGTAGAGAATCGCCCCACTTCCGATATCCATCACAACCGCAGAATCCGCAAATATAGAAGGTCCCTGTGGCCATCCATCTAAGGCATTCGTGTCCACTGGTAGAGCATGGACGGCATTCATTTCTTCCTGTGCTAATTCCTCCGGTGTTTTTGCTTCTTCCTCCGCATATAGCTGCATTTCACAGGTTATGCATAACAGCATAATCGTCAAGGCAGATGCCACAAACCTTTTCCAAAATTTCATCCATCTGTTCCTCTTTCATTATTAATATAAAACCAGTCTTTTACTATTATATCCGCCTACTTCTGTCGAATACAATAAAACTTTGACAAGACTAATGTTTGACAATTCCCAGCGCGATCGTCCCAGCGTGCTAAACATATTACCGTCTAATGCAAAAAGCAATCCCTACAGCCCCGGGACCAGTGTGAGTTCCGATGCTGAGTGCAAGCGGATTATAATATATATTCGCTTGTGGAAACGTCTCTTCCAGCGCACATTTCCATTCTGCAATTTCCGCATCATTCAAACCTGTACCCGCCAAACCTACCACCAGTTTCCCAGAAGCTATGTCTGCAAATTTCATTTTTATATCCTTATGCAGCGCCTCCAACATGACTTTCTTACATTTCTTCATTCCTCTGACTTTTGCAAAGGCATCCAGCCGCTCACCTTGAATCGTTAAAATTGGTTTAATATGAAGTGCTTCTCCCACTATAGCTGCAGCCGGGGTAATTCTACCCCCTTTTTTCAAAAATTCCAATGTATCCACTGCAATATATATACTGGTGTCATACGATTTGGCTTCAAGTTCTGCTTTGATCTTCACCGCCGATACCCCTGAATTCGCGAGCTCCACTGCTTCCAACACAGATTCTCTCATGGGAATGGAAATCCTATGATTATCTATGATAACCACTTTTCCTTCATACTCTGCGGATAACCCCACCGCTGTCGCACAGGAATTGCTAAGACCACTGGACATAGGAATATGCACCAACTCATCATAGCCAGATTCCAAAATCCTTTCCCACAACTCCATAACGTCTCCCGGAGATGGTTGTGACGTAGAAATATTTTTGCCCTCCGTAAGATTTTTATAAAATTCTTCTTGTGTAAGATCTTTTCCTTCATAACGAATTTCCCCGTCGATTACGATCGGCATAGGAAGCAAAAATATTCCTAGTTCCTCTGCCTCCTGATCCGTAATCCCACTATTCGTATCTGTCATAACCGCAGTTCGCATAAAAACATACCTCCTTAGGCTTCCCGATTCTATAGAACAAACAAAAACTAAGCAAAAGAAGAACTGTGATTTTGCACAATTTTCGTTATTTCCGTTAATAGTTCCTGAATATCAATTGGTTTCGCAATATGTATATTAATACCGCTTTCACTGGACTTTCTCCGGTCCTCCTCAAATGCATTTGCTGACAACGCAATAATCGGAATGTTTGCTAACATAGGATCTTCAAGCTGTCGGATTGCCTTTGACGCTTGATATCCGTCCATAACAGGCATTTGAATATCCATCAAGATTAAATCATATTCCCCATGGGTTGAATTTTTTATTTTATTTACAGCAATGCTGCCGTTTACTGCAGTTTCCACAGAAAATCCCATATCCTGGAGCAATTCTACCTCAATCTCTAGGTTTATTTCATTATCTTCCACGAGCAAAATATTGACGTCCTCCGGCCGTATCTCATCTTTCTCGCTTCCCCGATCGTAAAGTGTCTGAATTCCCAGATATCGCAGAGGAATTGTAACAGTGAATACGCTTCCTTTACCGAGTACACTATCTACTTCGATAGTCCCACCCATCGTTTCCACGATACTTTTCGCTATCGTAAGTCCCAGCCCAGTGCCATGCACACCGCTCAGAGTCGTATTTTTTTCTCGCTCAAATGGTTCAAAAATATGTTTTTGGAATTCATCGCTGATTCCAATTCCATCATCGGAAATAATAAACTGATAATCTGCATAATCTTTCCCTGGCTGTCCTAACTCTACCACTCGAATCTCAACATGTCCACCTGGTTTCGTATACTTCACAGCGTTACCTGCCAGATACAGAATAGTCTGTCTTAACTTCTCCTGATCGCCATACACTTCTGCATGCGCCAGCGCGTCAAAATTAAGAGAAACTGTAACCTTCTTTTCGATTATCTGGAGATGCAGATCTTCTTGAACCCCCACCATAATATCACAAAGATTACATTCCACCTTCTCAATATGTACCTTTTCCGACTCCATCCAGGACAAATCCAGTACATTATTGATCAAACACAGGAGTTGGTCGCTGAATAATTCAATTTTTTCAAGATATTCTCCCATCTTTTTCCCATCATTTATATGCTTTTTGGCAAGTGCTGTAAAATCTGTGATTGCATTCAATGGAGTTCTCATATCATGAGACATATTTGATAAAAACGTATTTTTTGCAATATTTGCTTCCTTTGCATTTTTAAGGGCGGCTTCGTAACTCTTCCTTTGCTCAATTTCATGCCGAATTTCTTCATCCATAGCTTGAGCGCCTAAAACAATCTGTGAAATACTTTCTTTATTTCCTACATCCACCATCCGAAGATGCATGTACTGAATTTCACCAGCAGCTTTCAAACGATAGTTTAATTGATACGTATAATTATCCTTCAGTTTTTTTCGAATAAATTCCGCCTTCGTAGCCTCAAGAAACCTCTCGCAGTCCTCCTCATATACCCACATTTTCGCATACTCGGAAATAAATTGATCAAACTCCAGGTTATGAATTCTTTCCTGAAATTGAATTTCCGTACGACGACTCAACCGGTAGGGAAACACTTTGTTCGTATCCAAATCCACATGCAGAATCGTTTCATAATGAATACTCAGCCCCTCAATTACTTCCAAACGCCGCAAATGCTCCTGATTGATCCCCTTTAGTTCTTTACTATGTTGATCAATTATTTTCTGTAACTCCTGTTCTTTCAGATGCTTTTCCGTCAACAGCCGCATTTTCTCCCTCTGCAGACGCAGCTTCTTTTCGGTTGCATCACCCACGAACACGTAAAAAATATCTCCCACATACTCACTGTGAACAAAATGGCCATAATCTTCGAGCCAACCCACCGTACCATCTTTTCGTATAATGCGATATTCTACATAATCCAAATCAAATTGGCTATGCTGAATTTGTTCTTTTATGCTTTCCTCCACTCTATCCAGATCTTCCTTAAATACAAGACCTCGAAAAGAATTTCCCGTCAATTCTCTGAAATTTTCTATCGTGTCACATTTCAAAATGCGCAGTAATGCTTTGTTCACATATAAGATTCTTTCTTCTTTATTTGCCTGATAAATAAAAAAACCGCCAGGCATCTCGTCCATAAAATGTATCACCTCATATGCTGTCCATATCTCCTGGGATTGTAACGATAAGGATACTTTTCCTTGCTCGTACATTTTTATGAAAGTCTCTATATCCACATTGCTCTCGTCAGCAAACTTTAACAATGTCAAGACATGTTCCATTAAACTATGCTCTTTTCTCAGCCTGTCCATGAGTTCATCCCCTCGTGTATTCCTTACATCGTGTCCAACATTTTCACAATACAGCTGATATCATTATAATCGCTTTTTTGAAAAGAATCCATGATTCCTTTTAATCTTCAAAATCATCACTCAATTTTTATGAAATCTTTCATAAAAAATAACTCGAAAAAAATGTAATTGCACTTTTTCCGAGCCGTTTTCGTCATGAGCGTGCGGGGATTCGAACCCCGGACAACTTGATTAAAAGTCAACTTGTCTAAAAGTGTATTTCATTGATTTTTAAAGCATTTTATAATACCACATGAGACAAATTTGAGACATTCTGATTCTATTAATATAGAAGTAATATTTTCAAAGCACTATCATCTTACATGAATATTTAGGGTTTTTCAAGAATCTTTTCCTAATTTAATTACACACATTTTACAATTCTAAGTCTAAAAGCTTCTACTCGAAGACCAATCCCAACTGTCCCTGTAGCATTCGGTGCATCAATCCATTGCGTCCATCCGTGTTTTTCCTCGTGTACACAGTATTGGATTTTATAACCTTTTGGTAATCCTTCTAATACTTCAATTGCCATTGCCTCAATCCGCTTTGATTTACCGGTTGTACCGAGAACTGTATCATGAGTATCTGCTGTCACCTTATATTCCTTCCAGCCATATCCCTGAATATGGAGTCTCAAAAGGAACTTTAATCCCGGAAATACACAAGACCGAAGATCAATCTTCATTGCTTCAAGGCGTTTCGCTTTGCCAACTGTCCCAGAGGTTTGTCCATCCCTTACAGAATTCAACCAACCATATGTTTGACAATGTGCACGATAATGGATGTGGTTATCATTTACTGGATCCCCAGGAACTTGCACCGAATTATTTTGATTTCCCATCGCACTCTTTACATCCTTTCTGAATTGATTCATTGAATAACCAATATGACGCCACCAATGGTCCGGATCCCCGTGATTCGATGCAATCCCCATTGCATTTCCTTCTTTATGGCTGATTATGTTATCTGGAGATATCTTGAGAGTGCTGCAAAGATACGCGTACAGCTCAATTGCATTCTTAATGATCTTCATGCTTGTGCTCTTATCAGAGTAATTTGCCGGCTCACACAGTTCAATTCCAACTGCCATTTGATTCCCTTTTCCGCCACAATGCCATGCCTGCATATTCCAGGGTAAAGTCTGGTAAATAGAAGATACATCGACGAATCCGTGTACGCACACCTGTCTTCCATTCGGCCTTGCTGTGTTCCATGACTTTGCAAAACTACATGCCGGTACTCCTGGACACGCTGTAGAATGCACCATTAATTTTGATGGTTTCAAAGAGACTCCCGTTTTATAACACTCATTATTTTTCAGTATATTTTGTATGATATTCATTCTTCTTCTCCTTATATGTAATTATTTCCGAATCTGTTCATCTGCAGCAATAGCAGCCTGTGTAAAGCTATTATTTTTCCACCAGGCCCATAACGAAGCTCCAATAGTCAGAACCATGGACATTGCCTGTCCAAATTCTTCATCAGTAAATGGAAGCGGATTATACCCGCTAATTACCAGCACCTGATTAATAAGCGCAAAGATCAATGCCACGGTTCTCACAATAGTTCCTTTTTCAATTTTCTTTTTCATGAAGTTCATCCTTTCTTCTTTTATAAAATCATTATCACTGCTGTTACAACTGCACCTACAATAGTGCCAACTATAGCCGTGATGATTGCCTGTTTAATCTGTTTGGTAGTTTCAGCTGGCTCTTTTTCCAAAGCCTCCAGACGTTCACCTTGCTTTTCTAATTCTTTTAACATATTGCTCATATTTACGGCCATCTCTTTAACCGAGACAGTCAGTTCATTGATCTGTCTTACATTATTTTCTAATAGTTGTATCCTGCGGTTTTGACGGTCATTTTCAGCATCTTGTCGCTTTGAAAATTCGTCATGTTCTTGTCTCGTGATAAAATTTTCCATTCATATCACCTCTTCAATTTATTAAACATAAGAAAGTCATTTATTAAACATAAAGAATCAATTTATCACCTTATCATCAAAACATCTTCAATATATGCAAATGAAGATTTCCTTCTCTTAATACGCTATATAATAATCTAAATAAAACAACGCTCTTCCAATGTTTTGTGACGAGAAGTTTTGTATAATTGCTCCAGCGCTTGTTATAGTTCCGAAAGCTGGATTTAAAGCTCCGTTTGCTGCATTAGCAATAAAGCATAAGCATCTCTGATTAGTAGCCGGAGCATATTTTGATGGAACCGTACAAATTGTTTGCCCGCCTGTCACACCAGTTATTCCATCAATAAAGAATACAATATGAACTTGCCCTGTCGACAAATTACACCAACATGTTTGTGCATTCATGGTTCCTTTCACATTTTGTAGTGAAAAATTTTCATAA
>JAAVXR010000074.1 GCA_022790755.1 Hespellia sp.
CAGACACTTGACGATTTGAATATGAATCAATTAAGGTCCGTGGAAACAGTAGGTATTACAGCAGGGGCATCCACGCCCAACAATATAATTGAGGAGGTTCAAAATAATGTCAGAATTATCTTTTGAACAGATGCTAGAAGATTCTTTTAAAACGATACATAATGGAGAGGTGGTTGACGGAACTGTTATTGATGTGAAGCCTGACGAGATCATCCTGAACATCGGTTACAAAGCGGACGGGATTATCACGAAGAGTGAATATTCCAATGATCAATCGCTTGATTTGACGACCGCAGTCGCGATCGGCGATGCAATGACCGTTAAAGTATTGAAGGTCAACGACGGCGAGGGACAGGTTCTCCTGACTTATAAGAGACTTGCTGCAGAAAAGGGTAATGAAAGATTAAAAGAAGCTTTTGAGAATAAAGAAGTATTGAAAGCAACTGTAACGCAGATTTTAGGCGGTGGATTGTGCGCGGATGTGGAAGGGGCACGCGTATTTATTCCAGCTAGTCTTGTTTCAGATTCTTACGAGAAGGATCTCAGTAAATATGACGGGCAGGAGATTGAATTTGTAATCAGTGAGTTCAATCCGAGAAGGAATCGTGTGATTGGCGATAGAAGACAGTTGCTTGTAGCGGAAAGAGCGGAAAGACAGAAAGAGCTGTTCGCAAGACTGCAGATCGGCGACAGAATTGATGGTACTGTTAAGAATGTGACAGACTTCGGTGCATTCATTGATCTTGGCGGAGTGGACGGTCTGCTTCATATCTCAGAGATGTCATGGGGCAGAGTTGAGAATCCGAAGAAGGTCTTCCAGGTTGGCGACGAAGTGTCTGTTTTGGTTAAGGATATCAACGATACAAAGGTTGCTCTGAGTCTGAAGTTCCCGGAGACGAATCCGTGGGCGAATGCAGCGGAAGATTTTGCTGTAGGTAAGATCATCGAGGGAAGAGTGGCAAGGATGACAGATTTTGGTGCGTTTGTGGAGTTGGCGCCTGGAGTTGACGCGTTGCTTCACGTATCTCAGATCTCCAGAACGCACGTTGACAAACCGTCGGATGTACTCTCTGTTGGGCAGGAGATTACAGCGAAGATTGTAGATTTGAATGAGGCTGAGAAGAAGATCAGTCTCAGTATGAAAGTACTGGAGACAGAGGCTGATAGACAGGAAATGGCGGCCGAAGAATAAAAAGAAATCGTATCAAGGCGAATGAGAGATAGGGACTATGATGGTCTCTATCTTTTCTGCGTGCCACAAGATTTTTCCAATTTATTCTAAAATAGGGCTACAGCTTTGTTAAAAAATCATCATGATGTATTTGGAAATGTACAAGAAATTGCACATATTTACTAGATTTTGTGTTATTTTTCTTGTATTATAATAATATTACTTAAAGCGAGGAAAGGAAGGAAATGAGAATGGGACTTTTAACATTTAAAGGCGGTGTGCATCCGAATGACGGTAAAAGTCTTGCAAAAGATCAGCCAATCAAAACATTATTGCCAAAAGGCGATTTGGTTTATCCGTTGTCTCAGCACATAGGTGCTCCTGCAAATCCTGTCGTAGCGGTGGGAGATCAGGTTCTGAAGGGACAAAAGATTGCGGAAGCCGGTGGATTTGTATCGGCTCCTGTTTATGCATCTGTTTCGGGTACCGTCAAGGCAATTGAACCCCATTTCAACGCAACGGGAAGTAAGGTTAACTGCATCGTTATAGAAAATGACGGACAGTATAATGAAGTGAAATATACACCGACGAGGCCATTGGAGAAAATGAACCGGGAAGAGATCATCAATCTGATCGGAGAAGCCGGTATCGTCGGTATGGGTGGTGCAGGTTTTCCCACCAGGGTGAAGCTTTCCCCGAAGGAGCCGGATAAGATTGATTATGTGATTGCGAACTGTGCGGAATGTGAGCCATATATCACAGCGGACTACCGGCGGATGATCGAGAATACAAAAGAGCTGGTAAGTGGGATGCGTGTGGTTCTGAAGTTGTTCGGCAACGCAAAAGGAATTTTTGGTGTGGAGGACAATAAGAAAGACTGTATTGAACTTTTGAAAGCGGCGATCAAAGATGAACCTCGGATGGAAGTTATGGAGCTTCAGACGAAATATCCACAGGGCGCGGAACGCCAGTTGATCTATGCAACGACAAAACGAGCGATCAATTCTACGATGCTTCCGGCAGATGCGGGATGTGTGGTAGATAATGTAGAGACGTTGATCAGTATTCACAATGCAGTGCTCAGAGGACGTCCTTCTATGGAGCGTGTTGTCACGGTGAGTGGGAATGCAGTTGTGAAACCGGGGAATTTCCTTGTGTTGTTCGGTACCAATCAGCAGGAACTGGTTGACGCGGCGGGGGGATTCCGTCAGGAGCCGGAGAAAGTGATTTCCGGCGGTCCGATGATGGGCTTTAGCATGTTCACGTTGGATACCCCAATCACCAAGACGACTTCTTCTATTTTAGGATTTATCTGGGATGAAGTTTCAAAATGTCCGACGACGGCTTGCATCAACTGTGGGCGTTGTGTTTCCGTGTGTCCGAGCAGAATTATTCCGTCAAGACTCGCGGACTATGCAGAAAAGCATCTTGAGGATATGTTTGTAAAATATAATGGTATGGAATGTGTAGAATGCGGTTCCTGCAGCTACGTATGTCCTGCTAAGAGATCCCTGAAACAGTCTATTGGTTCTATGAAGAAGATTGCTATGGCAAATCGAAAGAAAAAGTAAGAGAGGTGAATGAGAGTGAAAGAAAACAGTAATATATCGGCTTCACCGCATATTCGGGAGAGGTTGAACAGCGGCGATATCATGCTTATGGTAGTAATCGCACTGTTGCCTGCAACCGGATTTGGAATCTATAATTTTGGAAGCCAGGCGTTAGTTCTGGTGCTGGCGACAACGGTGACAGCCGTCCTTTCCGAATATATCTATGAGAAACTGATGCATAAGCCGATCACGATTCGGGACTTCAGTGCGATGGTAACAGGACTCCTGCTCGCGTTGAACTTGCCGCCTACACTTCCCGTCTGGATGGGAATGCTCGGCGCTGTATTTGCAATCATCGTTGTGAAGCAGTTGTTTGGAGGTTTGGGACAGAACTTCATGAATCCTGCGTTGGGTGCAAGATGTTTCCTGTTGATTTCGTTTACTGGTAAGATGACTTACTTCGTATATGACGGTGTGACAGGCGCTACCCCGCTTGCAGACTTAAAGGCCGGTGAGAGTGTGGATACCATGAGTATGCTACTCGGTACAATCCGCGGTACCATCGGTGAGACGTCTGTGATTGCAATCATGGTGGGAGCGATTTTCCTGTTATTGCTTGGTATTATTGATCTGCGAATTCCGGGTACATATCTTTTATCGTTCGTTATCTTTATTACCATATTTGGTGGGCATGGGTTTGACCCACAATTTATTACCGCACATCTCTGTGGTGGTGGTATTATGCTCGGTGCGTGGTTTATGGCAACCGATTATGTGACATCGCCGATCACAAAAACCGGTCAGATTGTCTACGGAATCTGTCTGGGTGTCTTGACCGGTCTGTTCCGTCTTTTCGGCGGTTCTGCAGAGGGCGTTTCCTATGCGATTATTTTCAGTAACCTTTTGGTTCCGTTGATCGAAAGAGTTACTCTTCCAAAACCATTTGGTAAAGGAGGAGAGAAATAATGGGTAAAATAATTAAAAATGCAATTATCCTTACATTAATTACACTGATTTCCGGTTTGGCGCTGGGAGCTGTGTATGAGATTACCAAAGATCCGATTGCCGTTGCGCAGGAGAATACGAAGCAGGAAGCTTACAAAGCGGTTCTCTCAGATGCGGTGGAATTTGAGTCTTATGAATCCTTTGATGCTAGTGAGGCGGCAAAAGTTCTTGCAGATGCCGGTTTCACGAATGATGTGGTGGATGAGGTGGCTGTCGCTCTGGAT
Source organism: Hespellia sp. (assembly GCA_022790755.1). Lineage (GTDB taxonomy): Bacteria > Bacillota > Clostridia > Lachnospirales > Lachnospiraceae > Mediterraneibacter_A. Next base: position 3,951 of record JAAVXR010000074.1, read on the forward strand.
GCTTCCGGGGAAGCGATGGGATATGTGGTCACTGTGACATCCAAAGAAGGTTACGGTGGAGAGATCAAGATTTCTACCGGTATTGATGCGGAAGGTACCGTAAAAGGAATTTCCATTCTGTCTATCTCTGAGACTGCAGGTCTTGGTATGAAAGCAACAGAGGAGGAATTCCAGTCGCAATTCCGTGACAAAGCGGTGGAACAGTTTGAATATACAAAGTCGGGTGCAAGTGCTGACAATCAGATCGACGCATTGAGTGGTGCAACCATCACAACCAATGCTGTGACGAACGATGTCAATGCAGCGCTTACATATTATCAGATGGTTTTGGGAGGAGGTAATACAAATGAATAAATGTTTGGAAAGACTTTATAATGGTATTATCAAAGAGAATCCCACGTTTGTATTGGTACTTGGAATGTGTCCGACGCTCGCAGTTACGACTTCTGCGATCAACGGTCTCGGCATGGGACTTTCCACAACGGCTGTGCTTGTCATGTCCAATATGATGATTTCGATGTTGCGTAAGATCATTCCGGACAGTGTGCGTATGCCGGCGTTTATCGTGGTGGTAGCTTCTTTTGTAACAATTGTGCAGTTTTTGTTGGAAGGATTTGTGCCGAGTCTGTACGCATCACTCGGTCTCTATATTCCGCTGATCGTGGTAAACTGTATTATCTTGGGGCGTGCGGAGAGTTATGCATCAAAGAATCCGGTGATTCCATCTTTCTTTGATGGACTTGGTATGGGACTTGGTTTTACCGTCAGTCTGACCTGTATCGGTATGGTGAGAGAATTGCTGGGCTCCGGAGCATTGTTTGGGATACAGATACTGCCGGAAAGCATTTATACGCCGATTACAATTTTCGTGTTGGCACCAGGAGCGTTTTTTGTACTTTCTTTCCTCACTGCGTTGCAGAACAAAGTGAAAATGAAAAAGGGAAAGAAGATCACAGAGTGTGGCGCAGACTGTGCTTCTTGTGGAAATAAATCCTGTGCGGGACATTTCTTTAATATGACAGGCGATCCATCTGTTTCGATCGAGGAGGCTGCAAAGACCGCTGAGAAAAAAACGACGGATTCGGCGAATAAGGAATAGGAGGGGAAGTGCAGATGGAAGAATTATTATTAATTGCAGTGGGCTCAGCCCTGGTCAATAACGTTGTACTCAGTCAGTTCCTGGGACTCTGTCCGTTTCTTGGTGTGTCAAAAAAAGTAGATACGGCGGCCGGAATGGGGGGCGCGGTTATCTTTGTCATCACATTGGCATCTTGTTGTACCGGATTGATTTATCAATTTATCCTGGTACCGCTTCATTTTGAATATTTGCAGACAATCGTTTTCATCCTTGTGATTGCATGTCTGGTGCAGTTTGTGGAGATGTTTCTGAAAAAATGTATGCCGCCTTTGTATAATGCGCTCGGCGTATATCTGCCGTTGATTACGACGAACTGTGCAGTGCTCGGTGTGGCTTTGACGAATGTGCAGAAAGAGTACGGTATTCTGACGGGTGTTGTCAATGGGTTTGCGACAGCGGTAGGATTTACGATTTCGATTGTGATTATGGCGGGTATCCGTGAGAAGACAGAATACAATGATTTTCCGGAGGCGTTCAAAGGATCAGCCATCACGCTTTTGACGGCGGGTCTCATGGCGATCGCATTTTTCGGATTTTCGGGATTGATATAGGAGGACACGATTATGAGTATGAGTGGTATTATGATAGCCGCGGTGATCGTAGGCGGTACTGGCTTGTTTATTGGTGTGTTCCTGGGGATTGCTGGACAGAAACTTGCCGTTGAAGTAGATCCGCGTGAGGAAGCGATTACCGGAGTGTTGCCGGGAAATAACTGCGGTGGTTGTGGCTATGCGGGCTGTTCCGGTCTTGCTGCGGCAATTGTGAAAGGCGAAGCAGAAGTCGGCGGTTGTCCGGTCGGCGGAGCTCCGGTGGCAGCGAAGGTCGGTGAGATCATGGGACTGGATGCTGGAGAACAGACGCGAATGGTCGCGTTTGTGAAGTGTGCGGGAACTTGTGATAAGGCCGGAAAAGATTATGAATATTTTGGCGTGGAAGATTGTTCCATGATGAACTTCGTACAAAACGGAGGGCCGAAGAGCTGTAATTATGGATGTCATGGGTTTGGCGACTGTGTGAGGGCTTGTCCGTTTGATGCAATTCATGTGATTGACGGCGTTTCAGTGGTGGATCGGGAAGCATGTAAAGCCTGTGGCAAATGTGTGGCTGCATGTCCAAAGAATCTGATTGAACTCGTGCCGTATGAACAGAAAGTGACGGTGCGTTGCAGCTCCTGTGATAAAGGGAAAGACGTGATGAGCGTATGTAAAGTGGGTTGTATCGGATGTAAGCTTTGTGAGAAGAACTGCGAACATGATGCAATCAAAGTGGAAAATAACATCGCGCATATTGATTATAGTAAATGTACGAATTGTGGAGTTTGTGTCGCAAAATGTCCAAAGAAGATTATTCAGATGATTTAATGAAAAGAGCATACAGACGTCTGCTGGCAGACATCAGACGCGGGAAATGGGCAATTCTTGGAATTGCCTTTTTCTATGTCGTTCTGACGAGGATTTCTTATAGCAGTTGTCCGCTCTTGATGGTTACCGGTATTCCCTGTCCATTCTGTGGAATGACCAGAGCCGGTTTTGCGTTGCTTAGAGGAGATTTTGTTCTGGCGTGGGAAACGCACCCCATGATTTACGCTGTGGCAGGTCTGATGGTTGCGGCGGCGTTCGTGCGGTATTTTACGGATAAGGACATACGGTATCTCAGAATCTGGTTTTGGATTTTTGTGCTTGCATTGTTGGGTACGTATGCTTTCCGCATGGTGCATGATTTCCCAGATCAGTGGCCGATGAATTATTATGAGAATCATGTATTGCATCGGCTCTGGAGTGTCTGGAAAACATATCGGTAAATAGAGAAGGGGATAGATTCATTATGGTGTCAACCCTTCCGAATAATGCAATTCATAGTCTTCGGTAATGAAAAGGGCCTCGATGTCTTTTTGGCTGTTCACGTATGCAAGTCCATCTTCCAGTCCCATTGCAAAACAGGCGGTACTTAAGGCGTCGCCATCCACGGAATCATCGGATACAATCGTGACGCTTAACAGACCGTTTTCATAGGGCCATCCGGTTTTTGGGTCCAGTATGTGATGATAGATCTGATCGTCTATTTCAAAATAGCGTTCATAGATTCCGGAAGTTACTACAGATTGATCTTGAATTTCCAGGCTGGTAATCACGGAGTTCTGTTCATCAAAAGGTTTTTGAATTCCGATCTGAAATGCGCTGCCATCCGGTCTGCCGCCAATGGTGAGAATATTTCCTCCAAGACTGATGGTGGCATGTTCAATCCCCTGAGTTAACAGATAGCTTTTTAATTGATCTGCAATGTATCCTTTGGCGATTCCGCCAAGATCAATGGATGCCTTGGGGTCCTTTAAAGACACAATATTTTCCGAGACGGAGACATTCGAGTAGTCAACATGCGATCGAGCCTCGTCGATATCTTTCTGTTGCGGGAGCACGCCGGTGTTGTTCTTAAAGTCCCATAGTATGCTCAAGGGAGCGATGGTAATATCAAATTTTCCGTCTGAAATTTTTCCATAGTGCAATGCCGCGCGAATCAGTTCTGCGGTATCATCGGATACCGTGACGGGCTGTCCATTTGCATGGTTGATCTGGTAGATTTCGCTGCCTTCTTTGGTTCGGCTGAGTTTATTCTCGTACTCTCTGCACATTTTTACACAATTCGTGAGTAAATCTGGATTATCATTTCCCCATACCTTGATAGTGATGACGGTGTCCAGACAGAATTCGGTGACAGAATCTGGTTCCGGTGTTGTTCTGGCGGCGCATCCGGCCAGTATCAGGAAAAGAAAAAAAGAAAGTATAATTTTTGAGTAAGATAAATGTTTCATTGGCTGTAGGGCGTCCTTTTCTGTAAATCAGCGTTTGATATATTTCTCTATTATAGTTGGTTCGAAGGGAAAACACAATGGGGAGATGAAATGTTGTTTTTCGAACACTTGATCGAAAATGGGTTGCATAACGAAACATGGTGTGTTAAAATGAGGTACGAAGAGGTGGGAGTATGAAGAAAAATGACTGGATATTGGTGGGAAGTGTACTCCTGATTGCAGGGATATGGTTTTTGGCGCGGATGTTTTTATCCGATACACACAGTGGTATGGTGACAGTCACTGTGAATGGTGAAGAATTTGGCACGTATTCTTTAGAGAAGGAACAGACGATTGATATTCATGGGACAAATCAGCTGGTGATACAGGATGGCTGTGCGGATATGGTATCCGCAAATTGTCCAGATCAGATCTGTGTGCATCAGCACGCCATTTCCAGGCGTGGGGAGAGTATCGTATGTCTTCCGAATAAAGTGGTCGTGACGGTGGATTCCGGCGAGGAAGCAGATTTGGATGGGGTATCTAATTAGGAAAATACCCGACAGGGGGATGTGAAGTGTGAAAAGCAAAGTGGCGTATTTCGGTGTTTTTGTTGCGTTGGCATTGATTTTCAGCTATGTAGAGTCGTTGATTCCCATACAACTTGGAATTCCAGGTGTGAAGCTGGGGCTTGCCAATCTGGTAATTGTGATTGTGCTGTACAAGACAAATCTAAAAATGGCGTTGTTGTTATCCATTACGAAGGCGATACTTTCGGGTTTTTTGTTCGGGAATATGTTCAGTATTCTATATAGTATGGCCGGTGGAATCTTAAGTTTGGTTGTCATGGCGTTATTGCGGAGGCGGGAAGGGTTCAGTGTGATAGGTATCAGCATTGCGGGCGGTGTATTCCATAATGTTGGGCAATTGTTGATGGCAATGGTGGCGATGGAAACGGTGCGTGTCATGTATTATTTCCCGATTCTTTTGATTGCGGGTGTGCTGACTGGCTTTTTGATCGGGGTGATTGCACAGGAGGCATTGAAGCGCCTAGTGTTTTTGCAGATCAAGTAGTTTGTGCTGAAAAACGCACAGAATGGAGGAAACTATGATTTCATATGTCAGAGGAGAGCTGGCAGCCATTTCGGAGGAGAAAGCCGTGGTTGAGGCGGGAGGAATCGGGTACGGGATTTTTATGCCCGTCAAATCAATCGGGATGTTGCCGGATATTGGAGAAGAGATAAAGATCTATACATATTTAAGCGTGCGGGAAGACGCCATGCAATTGTTTGGATTCTTGACGAAGGATGATCTGGAAGTATTCAAATTATTAATCGGGGTCAGTGGAATCGGGCCAAAAGGTGGCCTTGGAATCTTGGGTGCTCTCACGGCGGATGAACTTCGTTTTGCGGTGTTGTCTGGAGATGTCAAAGCGATCACGGCAGCGCCTGGTATCGGAAAAAAGACGGCAGAGCGATTGATCATTGAGTTGAAAGATCGGTTGAAGTTGGAAGATATGCTGGGGAAGGAAGATGATTCACCAGTCGATAGGAATGATCTGAGTGGGGATGCACATGCGGAAGCTGTGCAGGCATTGGTGGCGCTCGGATATGGAAGCACAGAGAGTTTGCGTGTGGTGCGCAGTGTGAAGTTGGAGGGCGCATCAACGGAAGCTATTTTGAAGGAAGCGCTCAAGAAGATGATGTAACAGAGGCGGGAAGATTATGGCGAGACGTATAGTGACGACAGAAAATCTGGAAGAAGATGTTAAGATTGAGAATCATCTGCGGCCGCAACTCTTGCAGGATTATATCGGGCAGGAGAAGGCGAAAGCGACGTTGAATATTTATATCAAGGCAGCAAAGGAACGCGGGGAAGCTCTGGACCATGTGTTGTTTTATGGCCCTCCGGGACTGGGGAAGACAACGCTTGCCGGGATTATTGCAAATGAGATGGGAGTTCATATCAAGGTGACCTCTGGACCGGCGATCGAGAAGCCCGGTGAGATGGCGGCAATTCTGAATAACCTGCAGGAGAATGACGTGCTTTTTGTGGATGAGATTCACAGGTTGAACCGACAGGTGGAAGAAGTGTTATACCCTGCTATGGAAGATTACTGTATTGATATTATGATC
>JAAVXR010000075.1 GCA_022790755.1 Hespellia sp.
CCCCTTCACGTGTATCTTCCAATACAATCCCTTTTTCTAGCAATTCGGCTCGAATGGCGTCCGCCCTCGCAAAATCTTTTGCTTTTCGCGCCGCCTGTCGTTCCTCAATCATCGCCTCGACATCTGCATCCAACATTTCCTCTTTCTTTTCTACGATGATACCGAGTACATCCGTCAATTTCACAAGAAGAGCCATCAATTTCTGCAAATAATCTTTGGAACTGTCCCCGCTTGCTGTTGTATTGGCGTATTTCACCAGATCAAACACTGCGGCAATCGCGTCCGCCGTGTTAAAATCGTCTTCCATTGCTTTTTCAAATTTATCTACGTACTCCTGCGTCTTTGCAAATACTTCCTGCTCTTGTTCCGTCATCCGCTCCTCGCCCGCGTTTCCCGACAAGAACTTCAAATTCTCCGCCGCATTCACAATCCGCTCTAGGCCATTCCCGGCAGCCTCCATCAAATCAGCACTGAAATTCAATGGACTCCTATAGTGCGCGCTGAGCATAAAGAATCGAAGCACTTGAAGATCATATTTCTCACTAATCTCTCGCACGGTGAAAAAATTGCCGAGAGATTTCGACATCTTCCGATTATCAATATTCAAAAACGCATTGTGCATCCAGTATTTTGCGAACTCTTTTCCATTGGCGGCTTCACTCTGTGCAATCTCATTTTCATGGTGCGGGAAAATCAAATCCTCTCCCCCGGCATGAATGTCAATCTGTTCCCCGAGGTATTTTCTGGACATCACCGAGCACTCGATATGCCATCCTGGGCGCCCGTCGCTCCATGGGGACTGCCAGGACGGCTCTCCCTCCTTTTTCGGTTTCCAGAGCACAAAATCCAGTGGATCTTCCTTTTCATCCTCGCCAGTTACGAGCAGAGAACGATTGCCAGACTGCAAATCATCCAGATTCTTGTGAGAAAGCTTTCCATAATCCCGGAAACTTCTGGTTCGGAAATATACGGTCCCATTCTTTGCATAGGCATGCCCTTTCTCAATCAATGTCTGTATCATTTCGATCATACCGCCAATCTCCTCCGTTGCAAGCGGATGAGTCGTGGCCGGCTTCACATGCATTCCCTCCATATCCTTCTTGCATTCCTCGATATAACGTTTGGAGATCTCTTCTGCAGAGACCCCTTCCTCAATCGCTTTTTTGATGATTTTGTCATCCACGTCCGTAAAATTGGATACGTAGTTTACCGTATAACCCTTATATTCAAAATATCTCCGCACCGTATCAAATACAATCATCGGCCGCGCGTTTCCTATGTGGATAAAATTATAGACCGTCGGCCCGCAGACATACATCCTGACTTTACCTTCCTCCAATGGTACAAATTCCTGTTTTGTCTTTGTCAAGGTATTATATACTTTCACTGATTTTCTCCTTTTCTTCTATAACGCTCTCTAAATGTATTCTCTGTCAGCCACATTCCGCAAGAGTTGTCTCTAACTTTTCTTCCAACTCTCGAATCCTGCATTGCAGCTGTACATTCTCATTTTGCAGTTCCCGGATATCGCTCAACACCGGATCTGGCAAGTGCACATGATCCATTTCTGTGCGCGGAATCTTCTGGTCACCCATCCTTACAATTCTGCCAGGCACTCCGACCACCGTACAATTCGGTGGAACTTCCTCCAACACAACAGAACCTGCACCGATTTTGGAGTTCTCCCCGATCGTAAAGGAGCCCAAAATCTTTGCACCGGCACTGACCATCACATTGTCTTCCAGCGTCGGATGCCGCTTTCCCTGTTCTTTTCCCGTTCCGCCAAGAGTCACCCCCTGATACAGCGTCACATTATCTCCGATGATCGTAGTCTCACCGATTATAACACCACTTCCATGATCAATAAACAGCCCTCTTCCAATCTGCGCTCCCGGATGAATCTCGATGCCGGTCTTTCGCGCCGCTCTCTGTGAAATCCATCTCGCCAGAAAATAATGCTTCTTTGCATACAGTTTATGTGCGACCCGGTATTTCAAAATTACTTTGAAACTCGGATATAAAAGTACCTCCCAGTTTGACTTGATGGCCGGGTCCCTCTCCCGAATCACATCAATTTCTTCTTTAATATAGGATATCATTCCCATCAAATACATCTCCTTTTATTGGCAATGCGAAAAACAAAGAGTTCTATTTGCTAAATTTCCTATAGAATAAAAAAACTCCATCCCACAAAGAGACGAAGTTAATCCGCGGTTCCACTCTTATAAAGGTTCCCCTTCACTCGAAACACGTAACGTGTGTGATCCGTACCCAGATACTGTATTCTCCGAGTCGACTCCCGAATGCACTTCACAAATCTTTTCCCGAAAACTGCTTACAGCCGATGACAGTCTCTCTCTGACGGTTCCAGATCCGCTACTCTTTTCGTTCATTGCCTTTTTACCATATATCACTATCTTATGCAACTTTCGAAGATTTGTCAATGATTATCCTGGTAATTCGCATAAATGATCATACGATCTCATTCAGATAGACATACCGCAACACTTCCAGCTTCCGCAGTTCCTGAATCAGAGATTCCGGTAAAATAACCTCTTTTTCCTTTGCAATCTCCTGCAATTCTCTGCTACCAAAGAGCAGTTCCGTCAAAGCTTCTATGGTAATGACTCCTTGCGAATCCTCGGTCTCCTGCACCTGCAGCCTGTCAGAGCCTTCTGTATTTTGAAGCTTCCAGATCTTATTATTCCCCGTAATCAATGGATCTATCACGGCAAATGTGCAGGAAATCCTTTCTCCGGCCTTTACCTTTATACATTTTAGCAATGTCTCCAGATGCAAAATCCTCGCCATAATCACCGGTTTTTCTATCATTTTCTTTACCGATTTCTCCAAATCTCCCAATGAATACGCCAGACAATTCACTGACACCTCTCTACTCCCGGTCAACTCCAACACCGCCGGGAAAAAAGTATGCTCATATTCCGGTCGAAAGACAGGCTCTCGAATTTCCCATCCCTCTTCTTTCGCATAGGCAAACATCCCAACCAGCTCCTGTTGACAGTATACCAGCCGAATCCCTCCATTTTCACTCTGCTGTTCCAAAATCAACGTCTGATAATATTTAGGAGCCCGCACCGCATACACCTGGTATCGCCTCTTTTCCACGAACGTTCGCCGCCGAGTAGACGGCATAAGTTCAGGGATGTCCTGCGTGCTCTCACAACTTTCATTTGTGACCCTCGCATACTGTTCAAAAAAGTCACTCAATGCTTCCGCATCCGACAATCTGGCATCTCTGCACGCTATCTGCTCTTCCATGCCTGAATTTCCATAAAGCTCTGCCTGTCGCTGCCGATAAATAAATCGAAACCCATAAGGCGTATAAATCGCTTCTGCCGCTGGCATCAAGAAGGTAAACGGCTCCTTTTGCCCATACATATCCTGCATGGATTTCAAAAGTAATCTTCTCATATAGCCACGACTGCGATATTCCTTCTGTGTTGCCACACCGATCACATAGTGACACAGATGCGTGGTATCTTCTATCTGAAGCATATACGGATTCAACTGAATCATAGAACGAATCTCCTGGTTCTCCTCCAGAACATAGATCCGATTATCCTGTGTTTTTATAAAATAATAATAATCCAAAAAACTTTTTGAGTCTTCCGAGAAAACAGTCTCCCACAAAGTCCTCGTTCTCCCATGCTCCTCCTTTTGAAGCACTCTGAGTTCCATAGCCATCACACTCTCCTCCGCCCAAACTTATTCCCTGGCACATCCAGGACAGCTTGCGCAATTTCTTTCTCCAGGCGTCACATCCACACTAAAATTGGTCATCTTCTCCAATGCACAGATCGCCTGTGAAGAAATTCCCTCTCCGCACCCAGTAAAACCGAGTCCCTCTTCCGTGGTAGCCTTGATATTCACCTGATCCATTTCCAGGTGAAGCGCATCTGCGATATTCTGCCGCATCCTTACAATATGAGGTGCCATTTTGGGATGTTGTGCAATAATGGTCGCATCAATATTCTCAATCAAAAACAGTTGCTCTTCGATCAAATCGCCCACTTGTTCCAACAGGCGAATACTGGAAATCCCCTCATACTGCGGATCGGTATCCGGAAAGTGCATTCCAATATCCCCCAGCGCAGCGGCTCCTAACAGTGCATCCATAATCGCGTGTAATAAAACATCTGCATCGGAATGTCCGAGTAGACCTTTTTCATACGGAATCTCCACTCCGCCCAGAATCAATTTTCTTCCTTCTACTAACTTGTGAACATCATACCCCATTCCGATACGCATATCAGACACTCCTTTTCATTTTATATTTCAAAAGCAAACTCATTATAATGCAGAACATACGAAAAAGCAACAAATCAATTCTTTTCCCCTATCTGAAATGTTTTGTGCTATAATGTGCTACGAGATTCTCATGCATTTTTTTGTTTATCTCAAAGTTACTGATGTCAAAGTTATGAAAAACTAAGAGAGTCTGATATGAATCATATAAGAAAACAATTTTTCAAATACGTATTACAGAGTGCCGCAGGGATGATCGGAATCTCCATCTATATTCTTGCAGATACCTTTTTCATTGCAGAATATTCCGGTGCAGACGGCCTTACGCTATTAAATCTTGTCCTCCCAATCTACGGAATCATCTATGCAATTGGCGCCATGATAGGCATCGGCTCTGCAACCTCCTACAATCTTCGAAAAGCCCAGGGACAGGCGGATACTGATTTTTATTTCATCCACTCTCTTCTGTGGTGTGCAATCGCCAGTATTCCTTTCATGCTACTTGGCATTTTCCTTCCTGAACGGATATTACAAATCATGGGGGCGGACCCAAATATCACGCGTCTGGGAATCCACTATCTCAGAATTGTACTGATCGGCACGCCTTGTTTTATGATAAATTATACCTTTACCGCTTTTTCCAGAAATGATAACGCTCCTACCACAGCGATGATCGGTTCCCTTTCAGGAAGCCTGTTCAACATTCTATTCGATTACATCTTTATGTTTCCCATAGGGATGGGGCTTGCCGGCGCTGCCCTGGCCACTGCGCTGAGTCCAGTCGTGACCATGCTTGTCTGCTGTACACATTTCTGCGGCAAACATAATCATGTCGGTTTTCACTGGAGAGTTCCCTCGTTCCGTCGTATAGTTAGCTGCTGCCAACTTGGAGTCCCAGCTTTCGTCGGAGAAATCACTTCCGCAGTTACGACTGTGATTTTCAACACCTTGATTCTTGGCCTCGCAGGAAATACCGGCGTCGCCGCATATGGCGTGATTGCAAACATTTCTCTGGTCGCCATGTCTGTCCTGAATGGTGTCTCACAGGGAACGCAACCTTTAATCAGCGAAACTTATGGGAGCGGAAAAATAAAAGAAGCAAAAGTATTGCGAAACACTGGAATCGCCATTTCTTTGGCCGTACAGATCACAATTCTGGCAGTCACCTGGAAATTTACGGAGCCGTTGATCCAAATTTTCAATAGTGAGGGAAATCCAACCCTTTTTCATTACGCGTACAATGGAATGCGTCTGTATTTTCTGGGATATCTATTTGCAGGAGTCAATATTCTACTCGCTGGTTATTTCTCAGCAATCGGTAAGACCACGCAAGCATTTGTTATCTCTATGCTAAGAGGCGTACTGGCCATCAGTATCTGCGCATACAGCATGTCGAAATTGTGGGGGATGTATGGAATATGGTTGTCTTTCTTTGCCTCAGAATGTATCACCTTTCTGGCAATTTTCGTCATGAACAGATACCACAAAAAGTAATACAAAAACTCGTACATAAAAAGTTTCATAAAGGGAGATTCTATTATGCGACAAACTGTTTTCGATTATATGCAAAAAAAATACCAGGTTTCCCCGGAGTATCCCTGGAAAAAAAGTGATAAAAATGCTGTTTTTCGTCACAGCGACAACAACAAATGGTTTGCTCTCGTGATGAATATAAGGCGAGACAAGCTGGGGCTCTCCGGCATCGAACACATAGATGTGATAAACCTGAAAATAAACGATATGTTTTACCGGGACATGATTCTACAAAAAATGGGAATTATCCCTGCCTATCACATGAATAAGCAGTATTGGATTACCGTTTTACTTGATGGTACTGTGGAGACAGAAATGCTCTTCGAATTGATTGATATGAGCTACATGGCTACAGCCTCCACAAAAAAGAAAGAACAGGTCCGCCCTCCAAAAGAGTGGATCATTCCGGCAAACCCCAAATACTATCCTATCGAACAGGCTTTTGATACTCAGGATACAATTGACTGGAAACAAGGCCGCGGCATCCGTACAGGAGACACCGTTTTCATGTATGTGGCTGCACCGGTATCTGCAATTCTCTTTCAATGCAAAGTGATAGAAACGAATATTCCCTATGACCATAAAAATAAGAATCTTGTCATCACGAGTCTAATGAAGATAAAACTTGTAAAAAAATACTCGCCGCATCAGTTTACATTTGACGTTTTAAAAGAAGAATATGGGATATATGCTGTCAGAGGACCGAGAGGAATACCAAACAGTCTTCGTATGGCGCTTCAGGAATAGGTTTTGTGAGAGTTTTTCCAAAAAGGGAAAGTTGAGGGCAAAAGGAGCTTTTTCAAACTATGTCCAGCAAATTACACAGATTGTATTCCTCTTTGTTCCAGGTTCCGAATCTAAGAGCCTCTAAATGTTCTGATTGAAAGTATTGAAAACGGACGCAACCGCCCTCAATGCGCCGTCCATGGCGCAAATCGGGCTTTCGTCGGCATCCGTGCCGCCG
>JAAVXR010000008.1 GCA_022790755.1 Hespellia sp.
ATATTCACTCCATCTGCACTGTCCCCGCTGTCTTCTTTCTTTGCATCGCTTCCTGCATCGCTGCTTCCTGATCCAGATCCGCTGCCACAAGCTGCCAGACTCACGGTCATCATTGCTGCCATCAGTACTGCCAATAATCTCTTTTTCATTCTTGTTCCTCCTTTTAAACTATTTCATAAAAAGATAATGAATTTATATAAGGGTACATATCCGGTCACTTTCTATATACTAACCTTTTATGTATCAAACCTTATCAAATGAAATCGGAATCTTCATATCTTAGTGTCCTGTAGATTCCCTCCTGATTAAATCGACCGGGATCACATGCCGCATCTCTTCCAAATGCTTTCCTTGCATTAAAGCTACCAAAGCATCCACTGCCGCTTTTGCAATCCTGTCTGTATATTGATGTACCGTTGTAATCGGTATTTTAAAAAATTGAGTGGAGCTGATATCGTCATACCCAGTCACCTTTACATCCGCAGGGACCTTCAGTCCAGCTTCCTGCAGGGCGAGGATACTTCCAAGCGCCAGCATGTCCGTCGTACACATAATCCCGTCAAATTGCAGACCCCGGTGTATACTTTCCTTAATTAACCTAGAGGCCGCCTCCACTCCTACAATCTCCACTTGCAATATCATTGTTGGGTCCAGTTTTATACCAGCTTCCATCAGGGCCTTACAGTATCCCTGATAGCGATCTACTTTACAGCTTTCCTGAAGCATATCTGTCACAAAAGCAATCCTTTGACATCCTTGTTCAATCAACTCTTTCGTTGCCAGATATCCTCCCCTTTGATTGTCTGATTCTACGAAAACTGCTGGAACATCCCCGGTATATTTTTGCAGACGTCGGTCTACATAAACGGTCGGAATACTCTCTAATTGCAAATATCTCTCTGCCCCGGATACGGCTATGATTCCACTGATGCCACGATGCTCCATGGACTCCAAATACTGCATTTCTAATTCTTCCGACTCATTCGAATTACAGACGACCGCCAGATAACCCTTTTGCAAAAAAGTAGTTTGTAACTCAAAAATCAACCGTGAAAAATGTTCATTCAAAACATCTGGAACCAGCACAACTACTACCGGACTTCCATTTTCTTGCATACCATCTATTCTTTTATCCGATTGATATTGATTTGCTCGAATTACAGCTTTTACCCTCTGTTCCGTTTCTGTTGAATAACCACCCTTTTGATTCACTACTCGGGAAACCGTCGCAACAGACACTCCCGCAAGGGCAGCAATCTCCTTAATCGACACGGAATTTCTCATAACAGATAACCTCTTTAACTCATATAGATTGACTTTTTTCTCATTTTTACGCTTCGAATCTGAGATTTACGTTTTATTTTCTTATATTTACGAAAACAATTTACGTTATTGATATTTATATATTACTCTATCTTATGTATCACGGTCAACCTTTTTTCATTTATTCTACATTTACGATAGATTTTACATTATTTTTTGTGCAATGTGTATATTTAAAAGCGTAACATTTTTACATCAATCTCTAAATACGTAACGCAAAAATTATTCTAGGAACTTGAGTCCGTAATTTTTTACATTTTCTTGCATTTTTCGATAAGTCAAATTCACTGTCACAATATTCGAAATAAGTGTATAATAGTGAAAAGGTTACAAAGCAAAGTCAAAGGATTCCAGGAAATTACGATACTTCAGAAGGAGGCAAACTATGAAACTACAATTGGCATTGGACGGCACCAAATTAGCAGATGCACTCTCGCTTGCAGAAAAAGTCAGAGATTACGTAGATATTTTTGAAGTTGGTTCCCCGTTCATTATTGAAGAAGGTATGCGACCTGTTCGGGAACTTCGGAAACGTTTTCCAGAAAAAGAGATTCTTGCAGATACCAAGATCATGGATGGGGGTGATTATGAAGCAGAGTTGACCTATCTAGCTGGAGCCGATTACTGCACCGTGTTGGGTGTCACCGATACGCTTACCATACAAGGATGTCTGGAAGCCGCAAAGAGACACAACAAAAAAGTCTTTGTTGATATGATCTGTGTGGAAGATATGGAAAAGCGTGTTGCAGAAATTGAAACAATTGGTGTGGATTGTATCAGCGTACATGTCGGTGTCGATCAACAGGCTGTGGGCAGAACACCTCTGGAAGCCCTGGCACAAATGAAACAGCTCAGCAAACACTCCCAGATCTCGGTTGCTGGTGGTATTAATGTAAAAACGGTGAAGCAATATAAGGAATTAGGTGCAGATATTATCATTGTCGGCGGAGGCATTCTTCATGCGGCGGACCCGATTGCGGCTGCGAAAACGATTTATCAGCAAATCAAAGCGTAGTCCCTTTGTTTACATATCACAGACTGGGAGCGGCTATTTTTATGGATTATTATTATCTTTGCTTCCGATAGCGTATCTGAAACCAAAGCAGATCAGGCATAAGCCAAGCACCGAAATTAATCCTTCAATCGTCAACATCCACTCCCAGATTCCTGCAGTCAGGTTTCTATGTAATCGGAGGGTCACAGTCCCTCCGCAGAAGGACTAGCCGCCTACCATTATAGCAGTACCCATATAGATATTTTATCAGAAATTGCCCAATGCCACATACGAGTTTTTACAGACAGCAAAAAAGGGCTGTCTCAGCAACCCTTTTCTTTCTCATCTTACATCATCGTCTTCCCATCACCATAAGTGCGATTGAAATCCACAACAAACGCATTCACCGCACAATCCACTGAATCATTCTTAATCAGATTCTCAATCACATCCGGCGCAACCGTCGCCGCCGCGATCCCATATTTGGCAAGTTCCAGCAATTGCTGTGTGTTCTTAAAGCTTGCCGCCAAAATCTTCGTATCCATCTTGTTGTTTTCAAAAATATCCTGAATATCACAGATGGTCTGAACTCCATTATAACCAAGATTCTCGATACGGTTCAGATATGGTGCCACATATGCTGCGCCCGCTTCCGCCGCCAAATATGCCTGAATCGCCGAATATACCGCCGTAGCCGTAATCTGGAATCCGTCTTTCGCCAGATTCTTCATCGCCTTCAAACCTTCTTTGGTAGTCGGAATTTTGACAAAGAAATTACCGCCGACTTTCTCCCGCATCACGGCCGCCTCCTTGATCATTCCCTCCGCGTCCGTCGAAATCACCTGCGCATGGAGCTGTGCTTCCGGCCCGATAAACTCGCGGATCGACGTAAGCACCTCATAAGGCTCCTTCCCCGTCCGCGTGATAATCGTCGGATTCGTAGTAACGCCGCTCACCGGAAAATACTCGTAAATCCCTTTAATAATGTTCAAATCTGCATGGTCAATTATTAATTTCATAATTAACTCTCCTTTACATTTTATTTTTAGTAGGGTTCAGGTGTCAAAAACTTCTTTTTCTAACTTACCATAGGCAAATTGCACAAAACGTATTCCTCATTGTTCCAGGCTACGGATCTAAGTGCTTCTAAAATGTTCTGATGAAAATATTGAAAAAGAGACGCAACCGCCCTCAATGCGCCGTCCATGGCGCAGATCGGGCTTTCGCCGGCATCCGTGCCGTCGAATTGCTGGGAGGTAGCAGAACATTAAGAAG